>CAVJSG010000153.1:0-5058 GCA_963651895.1 Campylobacteraceae bacterium | reverse complement strand
GTCTGCACCCCAAAAAATCGATTTCTCATCCACAATCAAAAGCCCGAGTTAGTGGCTTTAAATCAGGCGTTTTTCGTAAATTTAAGCGTTTCTTTTCAAAAATTCTACCAAAAATTTATAAATTTTCTTTCAAAAAAACCAAACAAAAACAAATTTTTGCTAAAATTCACGCGAAATTTCACTCAAAAAGGAGAAAAAATGAAAAATGTAGCTACCGAGAGTCTCGGAAAACTCGGCAAAAATCTTGGCGAAAGTAAGCTCGGCAAGGGCTTGGGCGACTTTAAGAAGTTCATCTCACGCGGCAATGTCGTGGATATGGCAGTGGGCGTCATCATCGGCGCAGCCTTTGGCAAAATCGTCAGCAGCCTCGTCAATGATGTGCTAATGCCTTTCGTGGGCATCTTTATGGGCGGCGTGGATTTCAGCCAGCTCGCGGTTACGATAGGCGAAGCACAAATCAAATACGGCGCCTTCATCCAAACCATCATCGATTTCATCATCATCGCCTTTACGATTTTCGTGGTGGTAAAGCTTTTCGAGCGTCTCAAACGCAAGGAAGAAGAAGCCCCCGCAGCCCCCGCTGCAAAGCCTGAGGATGTGGTGCTTTTGACAGAAATTCGCGATTTGCTTGCCAAGAAAAAGTAGCTGTTTTGGTTTAAAATGTGCTTTTTGGACTTGAAGACTAGCTAAAACGGCGTTTTGTGGATTTAAAATTAGTATTCTTACCAAAAACGGCGTTTTTAAAAAATTCAAAAAACAATCGCTTTTGCGGATTAAAAATTTGTAAGTATCGTTTTTGCGGCATTTTCGTGCAGTTTTTGGTGCGTAAAGAGGGCGTGAAATTTGGCTGAATTTAGCTAAATTTACCCAAATTTCAGCCCTTTACAGCGATGATGATACTGCAATCATCCATCGTTTTTTGCACCACGACTTCCTCAAAAGAGCGCACGAGCTGGCTTTGCAAGGCTTTTGCGCCCTCGCTCATCAGCCTTTGCATTATGTCTTTTAGCACGCTTGCGAGCCTTTGTTCTTTTTTATCATAAAGCCCCGCCTCAGTGCCATCGGACATTAGCACAAAGGCGTTTGTGCCGTTAAGGTTTTGCCGAAGTATGCGCATTTGGGTGTTTGGCGAGGTGATGAAAGTTGTGGTGTTTATAAATTCACCATTTTGCGGCAGTGAAAGCACACTCAAATCCCCATTTTTCAGGCAGCCGATTAAGCCATCGCCTATGTGCACTAGGATAAATTTATCGTTTTTTATGGCGACAAAAAGTAGGGTTGAGGCTAAATCGCTTGTTTTGCAAGCCAAAAATTCAGCCTTTTTTTGCAGTTTTTGTAGCAAAATTTCAAGGATTTTCGCCCTTAAATCCGCCTCGTTTAAGGCAAAATACTCGTCAAATTTTTTGCTCAAAAGCGCACAAACCCTGCTCGCTGCCGCCATTGCTCCAAAGTGAGAAAGCCGCGCAGAACCCGCCCCATCGCAAAGTGCTAGCACGCACACTCCATTTCGCACGAGCGAGCAAACCTTGTCTTGACAAGGCGTGTTTGATTTTGCGTGAGCTTGTCCGGTTACGGCACATTTGATTATTTTCCACATTTTTTCTCTTTTATTTTTGCTTTAAAATTTTGGTTTTAAGCATTTAAATTTGTATTTTAAACGCTTTAAATTCACGCTTTTTTCTTAAAAATTTAAGCACAAATTTACAAGCAAATTTCACAAAACAAAATTCAATCAAGCCCCTCAGACCAAGGCTTAACCGCCCATTCGCCCATACCTTCTTTGTCAAAATTCACAAGCTCGCCGGGCGTTGATTGCGAAGTTTTTGACACACTTTTGCTCAGCCAAGCAAAGAATTCACGAAATTTCAGCCCTTGTAATTTTAATGCCCCACGCCTTGGCGAAAACTCTCCAAGCACCATTTCATCGCATTCATCGCCTATGGCTATGGGGATGATGGTGAGCTTTTTGTCGTTTATCAGGGCATTTGAACGCGCCAAAGCCCTTTCTAGCTCGCTCTCATCGCCATTTGGCGCACCATCGCTCATCAAAACAAGCCAAGGCTGAAAATAATCAACCCCCTTGTCCTTATACTCTTGCTTGCGCTGTTCTAGCAAGTCAAGGGCGAAATTCACGCCCTCGCCCATAGCAGTCGCCCCACTCGCACTCAGCCGTGGCGGGCTTTGCCGCTCGATATTTGCAAAATCAAGCACCAACTCAGCCTCGTTGTGAAAGGCGACTATGCAAAGTTCAGCCGCGTAAAATGCTATCTCATCTTGCCTCAGCTCATTGTAAAAGGCTTGCACGCCCGCATTTAGCTCGTTTATCGCAGCCCCACTCATCGAGCCACTCGTGTCCAAACATAGGCAAATAGGCACTCGCGGCGTGGGGTTATTCACAAGGTCCTCGACTCTTAATAGTCTATCTTTTTGCATTTTTTATCCTTTTTAAAAATTTTATCTTTAAAAATGCTTATTTTGCGTGAATTTTTTTGTGAAAATTCACAAAAAGTTGTGAATTTTTTTGCAAAATTATTAAAAAATTCACACAAAATTATAAAATTTTTCGCTCTTAAATTTCGCCAAAATTACAAGATAAAATTCACAAATTTTTCTTTGAAAAATTCCCTAAAATGAACTCAAAAAAGTCTTAACAAAAGCCCTAATTGACTTTGATAGCGCGTCAAAAAGGGGTGTGAAAATTTTGCTTAAAGGCTCTTTAAAAAACAAAGTCGCAAAAAGCAAAATGATGGCGGTAAAAAACAATTTATTTAGAAAAATGCTAAATCTCACAAGCGCATTTGGGTGCGTTTTATTTGCCCTTGTTTTAGTGCTAAAAATGCTGTGATTACTTTGTTTTGTTTGGTTTTGCACACGGCATTCTTTGCACCTTTTTGGCAATGATAAATTCTTGCTTTGATAGGATTCATACTCGCCCACAGATAGCTCAAATTCCTTGCCGCAAACGCTACAAACGCGCGTCATTTGCCGTTCTTTGTTTTTTGAAAAACAAGCTTCGCAAAATCTCGGCGGCGACTTTTTTCTCGCTAATTTTTCGTAGTTTGAAAACAAAAATTCCTTTTTGCATTTAGCACATTTTATCACCTCGCCTCTGTCATTTAAGCACTTGTAACAAAGTCCGTATTTTAGGGTGTCAGCCTTTGTTTCGTCTCCACATTTTTCGCACGCCACATACTCAAAATCCTTGTGTTTTTTAAATCTTGTGGGGTAAATTTCAAGTGCCATTTCATCGTTTTTTGCCAAGTCATCAAGCTTTTGGGCGTAAGTGCGAAAAAGCCTTATCCACTCATTTGCATCAAGCCTTTTTTCAAAGTGCGAACCACCCATTTTAAAGGTGTTGTAAAAGGCTTCTTTTAATCCAAAAAGTAGGTGCGACCACATAAAACGCCACGGACCCTCGGGGGCTTTTTGGTTCGTTTCATCGCCTAGCGGATATGAAAAATTGCCATCTATTATATTGCTTACTTGGTCCCCGCCATCAACTTGGGCGTAAGGGGGTTTGCCCGGTAGCATTATCATAAAAAGCAAGGTTGCAAGGGCGAAATTTTCGTTCTCTTTCGTGCACAAAAACTCGACAAAATTCCTACGCTGAATTTCAGGTGCGGTAAAATTTATAGTCCCCACAGGACAAGGAAAATCCTCTATTTGATAGCTATCAGTATCCACAAAATACACCTCATCGGGCGAAACGATGAGTATATTCATAGCATTTATGTCGCCCAAAATCACATTTTTTGAGTGCAAAAATTTGATTTTATTTAGGATATTTAGGCAAAGATTTATGGTGTCTTTTTTGTTCCATTGCGGAAAATACCTTGCGAGCAAACCCTTGATAAATAGGCTTTTGCCAAGTTCCTTGCCACTCGCCTTTGGCATTAAATACCCTACAAATTCACGCTTTTTATTGTAAAGCAAGGCAGTAGGAAAGCAAATGCCCCTATGCTTCATGCGTTTATTTATCATCAAATTTAGCTTTTCAAATTTGTGCGTGGTGTTGTTTTCTTTAAAATAAATTTTAGCCACAAAATCCTTTTTATCCGTCTCATAAATAACGCCCTCACCGCCACTTGCGAGCTTTTTTACAAGCGTAATTTGCGCGTTATTTTTATCAAAAACCGCGTCATTTTCCTTTGGAATTTCGCTGACATTTAGCGGCTCATCCTTTATCTTTGTGATATTTTCACAAAGGCGAAATGAAGTGCTTTGGCTTGAATTTTTATTTTCATTTTTGCATGAATTTTGGTTTAAATTTTCACTTGAATTCTTGCCTATCTTTTGCGCCACGCTTGGAATTTTAAAGGATGAATTTGGTTTATCGTTTTGTGAATTTTTAGCTTGATTATTTGGCTTTTTCGAGTCTTGATTTTGAGCGTTTTCATTTGGAAATAATGCTTCATAAATTTTATCTTTTTTGTGTTTGTTTATATGCCGAAATTCAATCTTATCTTGTTCTGGCTCGTTTGGAGTGCTTAAAAAACCTCGATTATCAATCCTTCTAACGCTTATTTCATAGCCCTTTGCGGACTGAAAGTCATTCAGTCTTAAAATATCTTGGCTTAGCGTTCTATCCTGCGTGATTAAAAGCAGCGGATAATTTATCCTAAATTTCGCAAAGACCGTGTGAAAGGCGTTGTCGGCAAAGTTGTCATTTTCGTTTCGCAAATCCACAAAGCCTTTAAGTTGCATCTTTTTCAAATGCACCAAGGCTTCTTTTGCACACTTTGCTAGCTCCTCGTTATGCTCTTTTTTTGCGTGCATTTGCACTTCATCTTTGCATTTTTCAGGAACAAAAATCTTGCTTTGATATTTAAGTAAAAGCGGAATTATATGCTCCCAAAATTTACTCGTGCGCCTATCACCAACCTCATCGCTTAAAAGGCTGCAAGTGTCAATGAAAATCTTATGTGTTTTGACAAAGTCTTCTAGCTCTTTTCTAGGATTTGCGCGAATTTCTTGTGAATTTTGTTGCGAAATTTTTGGCTGCGAATTTTGGGGATTATTTTGTAAATTTTGCCGATAATTTTGTGAATTTGGCACACG
>CAVJSG010000152.1:0-5091 GCA_963651895.1 Campylobacteraceae bacterium | reverse complement strand
GGGGCGACATCGTCCAAAGCCCTAGATAGCAAGGCTTCAAGCCAAATTTTAGGCAGCCAAGCCTTAAATAATGAGCTTTCAAGCCCGTTATTAGATGGCAAAGCCCTAAATTCCACGCTTTTAGCGCAAAATGGAGCGCAAAACCCCACAGCGCAAACTCCGCCACCACCACCACCACAAGAGCCCGGCTTTTTTGGTAGGATACTTGGAGCGGACGAGCCACAAAATCCGCGAGAGCCTGAATTTCGCGAGTCGCGAAACGCCCCGCAAAATTCACGCGAGCCGCGTTTTGCTCAAAGCGAGGCTAACCAAGGGCTCACACCCCAAGAGTTAGCAAGGCTAAACACCTATCAGCTCGGCGCAGTGGAGATTACCGCGCCCGAGGAAGTGGATTCAAACCCCACCGTTGTTACCATCACAAAGGATGATATGACGCAAGGTGCTGCCCTTGACGCGTCCCAAGCCCTCAGCCGCACGCCCGGACTTTTCAACATCTCCACCGGCACAGGCTCAAACGCATTTTACATTCGCGGTTTTGACGAACGCGACATAGGCTTTTACCTAGACGGCATCCCCATAAATGACATTTACACGGGCAACGCCGCAGCCTCAACTGACTTGTCGCCCTTTTTTACCTTTGGTTTGAGCCAAATTCAAGTCTCCAAAGGCTACACAAGCCCCGCCTTTTCTATGGGCAAGCTTGGAGGTGCGGTAAATATGGTAACTAGCGTGCCGGTTAAGGATTTGGAGGTGAATTTGGGCTATAAATTCATCGCAAACAACGAACACCGCTACAACGCCCAAGTGGGTAGGAATTTGGGGAATCAGTATTTCCAAATAACCTTTTCTCGTATGGAAAGGAAAAGCCTGCATTACAGCTATGACCACAGCGGCGAGGGACCTGTGCCCATCGTTTATAACGGCTTTGGCACGCAAAGGCGCGGCTATATGGTAAGCGGTAAATACGGCTTTTACTCAGGCAACGACCACGAATATAGCGTGAATTTCTACCATCAGCACGAGAAAATGCGCGGTTCTCAGCCTGCAAATTTTTCCTTCCCTTACTATGACAAAACAGGCTTTTATGTTTTGGGAGACTCCAAATTCACGGATTTAGTGAGCCTAAATTCAAAGGTTTGGTATAATATGAATTCAAACATAGGGCGATTTAGCGGCGGCACAGGAAGTGGCTCAAAATATGATGATTACAGCCTTGGCTTTACCGAGACGGCTAAATTTACTTTCAGCGAGGACTCGAATTTAAAAGTGGGCTTAATGCTAAAAAACGACAACCACGAAGCCACTGACACGGGCTATTCTGTGCCAAAACGCGACTGGCAGATACTAAATTCAATGCTTTTCGCCGAGTATGCTTTAAGAGCAACTGATGCCTTTCGTTTCGTGGTAAGCGGTAGCTGGGACAGGCACGATGGTTTGAGCGTTAGAACCTACGATACCCAAACAAGCAATTACATAAAAAAGCCGAACAAAAACCTAAACGGCTGGAATTTGCAAGGTATAGCGTATTTGCAGCCTGTGGAGTCCTTGCTTTTGCACGCAAATGTGGGGCATAAATCCCAAATCCCCAAAATCCGCTATGTTTATGGGGATTATAGATACAGCTACGGCACAAGCATAAAGCCTGAAAGTATCCTAAACACCGAGCTTGGAGCGAATTTTAACCACAAATTCGGCTCTGTGGGCACTATGAAATTCGGCGTAACGGGGTATTATAACTATATCAACAATATGGTTTATGTCTCAAACCTTACAGCCACTAGCGCGGCTGATGCTATGTGCGATGACCCTTACGCATCCACAAGCGGTAGCACTACAACTTACTACTGCGCCAATTATAAAAACGCCAAAAATGGACACTCTTGGGGCGCGGAAGCCTTTATCAAACAAGGCTTTTTCGGCGATGCGCTCACACTTGGGGCGAACTACACCTACACCGAGAGAAAAAGCTACGACAGAGACGCTAATGGCAACAAAACGCGCACAAGGGACTTTTACCTGCATCCAAAGCATTATTTCAATGTCAGCGCGGTTGTGATTCCGCATAGGGATTATAGCGTGGCTTTGTCAGGCACCATTTTGCCAAAACATAAGAGATATTCAAACTATAATTCGTATCAGCTAACGAATATACCGACCGTGGCGTGGTTTGACTTGGAAATGGCTTACAATCTCACAAAAAGGCTGACACTCACTGCGGGTGCTTACAATCTCTTTGATGAGGACTATATCTTTAACGGCGTCATCGAGGCAAGCATAAATCACCCTCGCCAAGCCGCTGGCATCCCCGGCAGACGAGTTTTCGCGGGCGTGGAGTATAGATACTAGGAATTTTTTGGTTTCTAGTGGCGTTTTAGGCGTGAATTTCCGTGAATTTCTTTGAAAATTCACGGAAATTGTGAATTTTCTGCTAAAATTGCGTAAAAAATTCACAAAAAGGGGGAGTAAATGAAAGTCATTTCGTGGCAAGCCGACTTCACAGGCGGCGAGGTTAAGAAAAGTGCGATGAACCAAAACTCGCACGCCAAGGATGTGCAAATCACAATGCCCAGCGGCAGCGAGCTAAAAGAGCACAAAGTGGCGTTTGACATCACCGTGCAGGTGCTGCGCGGCGAGGTTGAATTTAGGGCGTGCGGCGAGAGTGTGCGACTTGGCGAGCTTGATATGGCGTGCCTTGGGGCAAACGAGCTACACGCCCTGCGCGCCACAAAGGACTCCATAGTGCGCCTTTGCCTAGCCATCGGCGATAGCGAGAAAATGGGCTTTATGCCGTGAATTCACGCGCAAGGCGCGTTGTGATGGGCATTTGACAAGGCGTGCGAAAAGTGCAAGAAATGTGTCATTGCGAGCCTTGACGAGCGCGAGCAAGTCGAGGCGTGGCAATCCACAGCTTGCAGGCTGTTAGCGTGGGCTATTTTAGAAAATGCGTGAATGTAAAAAGCCTTTCTAAAATGGCAAATTCGACAGCTTTTTAAGCAGTGGATTGCCACGATTTTGCTACGCAAAATCTCGCAATGACGGATTAAAGGCGTGAATTTCACAAAAAAAATTCACGCAAAATTCACAGAAAGGATAAAAATGACAGACCAAGAGTTTGAGACAGCCTTTAAGACTGCGGGGGCGTGCTTTTTAATAAGCTGCGTGCAAGACATTTTGGCATTTGATAGCCAAAATCACTGCTGCTGCGGAGGCGACAAACAGGCACTTTACGCGCAAATCGCCAAACACTACACCAAAAAAGATGTGTTCGCGGGCGAGTGCGATGAGCGCATTGAAGCCGTGCGTGCGCTGATAAAGGGCGGCAGGCACAGGGAAGCCTTGGAGCGCATAATGAACGACAAGGAAATCGCGCAGCATTGTCCGCAGGCGTGCGTTTCGGCAAAGGACATTTTGGAAAAGGATTTTAAAAACGCAATGTGCGCGTGCTAGCGGCTTGTCTTTTCGGCTCTTTTCGCGGAGTGTTCGCGTGCGGCTGCGGTTACGCACCATCAGTGCGCGCCCTTGCCACACGCTCCACAGCCGCAAAAATAGCTCGAAAATACCGCGCCTTTGACTTAAATTTAACGGAAAATTCACGCCTTTTTTCAAAATGCGTGAATTTTCAACGCCAAATTTAAGCATAGCGAAGTATCCAAGCTAGTTTTCATAGTCTCCTTTCAAAAATGCTTGGATACTTTGGGATATTTCGTTATGTTTAAATTTGTGCAAAAGGCTGAATTTAGACAAAAATTCAAATTTTTAACTAAATTCACCGCCAAAAAGAAAGGAAAAACAATGCTTAAAAAAATTCTAGTAGTCTCTCTCCCTATTTTTCATCGCTTGCGGGGCTGAAAATGTCGTCAAATGCGAGCAGTTTGGCACAAATCAACGCTTTGTCAATATGAATTTCGAGCAGCTCATCGCCTTGCAACCCGAGGCGATTTTCGTGCGAGAAATAGGGCTTTACAAGGAACTGATGAGTGCGCCAAACGAGCACTGGCAGCGCGTGCAAGCTGTGCGCGAGAAAAAAATCTACTACGCACCAAGCAGCCCCAGCAACTGGCTGCACCGCCCGCCCAGCGTGATGCGCATTTTGGGCTACTCGTGGGCGTTTTCCAAACTGCACCCCGAGCTTTTGAGCGAAACCGAATTCCGCGCCATCGCAAAGGAATTTTTTGCTGAATTTTTACGCCCCATCAGCGATGAGGATTATGCGAGGTTGGAGGGGAAAGAGTAGGGCTTTATTTGGGACTTTGGCGTGGATTTTTTGGGAAAATTCACGCCCACGCCGTCATTGCGAGCCTTGACTTCGTCTCGCTCGCAATGACGAAAGCCCCTATTTCTTGCTGCACGCGCTCTGCAAGGCGTTATCAAGCATCCACAGCGACTTTTCAAGCTCGGCGATTTTATCCTGCGCTAAATTTGAAGTCGTGGTGTCGCCGTCCTTGCCCGCTAATTCGTCAAGCTTTTTGAACTCGCCCAAAAGGTAGCCATAGTCCCCGCGCAAGCACTCTAACACATCGCTTGCGGTGAAGCAGTCCTTGTCGAGTTTTGGCAGCTTGGCAGCCTCCACTAGCGATTTGGGGCATACTAGTGCCTTGGCTTTTAGCTGCAAAGCCCGCTCCGCCGCGTCATCAAAGAGCTTTGCCATCGCCTCGTAAGCGCCCTCTGTGTAGTCGTGCAGGGCGTAAAACTGCAAGCCCTTGACATTCCAGTGGTAGTTGTGAAAACGCACCCACAGGGCGTGCGCGTCCGCTTGGATTTGAAGTAGTTTGTCTGTAACCTTTGACATTTCTGTCTCCTTTCGTAAGGTGAAATTTAAGGATTTTCTAACTAGCTAGAAAATCCGCGAGAATTATAGCCAAGAATTCTAAACGATAAAATTTATTGATTGAAAAAAAATTTGGGAATTTTTTGGGTTTGGGGAAATTTGTGAATTTTTTGTAAATTTAAGCCGTCATTGCGAGCGGGTTTTTTATGGGCGGTGCGAAATTCGTCATTGCGAGGCGTTTTTAAAAAATGCCGAAACAATCCATAAATTATAAGAAACCCCTAAAATCAAAAGGTAATGCCTTAAATTTGTCATACTGAGCG
>CAVJSG010000151.1:0-5141 GCA_963651895.1 Campylobacteraceae bacterium | reverse complement strand
GTTTATTAGCAAAAAAATCCCCCAAAGCGCGCTTAAATTTCGCGTGTATTTTAGGGCTTTTGCGTTTAAATTTGGCGTTTTAAGCCGCGCTAATTTCGTTATAAAAGGCTCGCTTTTTAAAGAAAACAAAAAAAGCCCCGCAAACATAAAACTCATCGCGCTTGGATAAAGCAGCCGCAGTGCCTCGCCCTTGATAAAACAAAGCATTACAAAAAAAGCCGCGACAAAAAATGCAAATTTCTCGCCCCTTAAAATGCCGCGTAAAGCCCATAAAATCGCCATTAAAACAAGCATTTGCGTATGCGTATAAAAAAAGGGATACGCCACGCAAGAGACGAAAAAAAGGGCGTTAAAAGCCAAATTTAAAGCCCTAAAATTCACGGATTTTAGCTTTCTTGTGAATTTTTGCCCAAATTCACGCCATCCGCGGCATTTTCCATCTGCGCCGCCACGACTCGCACTATATCAGCTATGCTTCGCACCTCTTTAAAGTCGCTAGGGCTCATCCTGTGTCCGCTAAACTTTTTTAGCATATCTATCATATCGATGGCATCAATGCTATCAATCTCCAAATCCTCATAAAGCCTTGCTTGCGGCGTGATTTTCTCAGGCGCAATCTCAAAAAGCTCAACCATAGATTTTTTAAGAAATTCGTAAATTTCTTGCTCTTTTGCGTTAAATTTAGCACTATTTTCGCTCATTTTTTCTCCCTTTGGATAAATTCAGCAAGCGTCTCAACACTCGCAAAAACCTGCCGCAAGTCCGTAGTTTTGGGGTCTAGGACAATGTCGTATTTTTTTTGAATAGCCAAAGCTAACTCCAAAGCATCCACGCTATCAAGCCCCAAGCCCTCGCCAAAAAGCGCCGCCGCGTCCTCTATATCGCTAGGCTTTAAATCGGGTATGTTTAAAGCCGAGATGATTAACTCTTTGATTTCTTCATTCATTGAAGCTCCTTTCGTAGTTTTCTTGTAGTTTTTTGTGTAAAATTCGCACGCGCAGCGGGTTTGGTTTGTCCGCGCAAAAGCCCTTTATGTCGATGATTTCCTTGCTAGCAAGGGTGTAGCGCACGCGCGTTTTGGGCGCGTCAAACCACTTTCGCCCCTTTTGCAAGGTGCGCGGGGTGCAGCTTATAAACACGCATTCAAGGCTTTGCGCGGCGTTTATGGCGAGGTAGGATGCCACTTTGTGAAGCGTGATTTTCTCGCGTGTGCGCGTGCCCTCGGGGAAAATCAGCAAGGACTCGCCGTTTTTCAGCGCGTTTTGGCATTTTTCAAGCATTATTTCCTCGCTTTCATTGCTGATATAATCGCTTGCGATGATGGCTGGGGCTAGGAAAAAATTGCGCTTTAAATCCCTTTTTACCACGCAGTTTAGCCCCTTAATGTGCCCTAAAAAAAGCACGACATCAAGCAGGCTTGGGTGATTTGCGATGATTAAACGGCTTGGCGTAAATTCGCGGCTAACGCCCTTAAAATCGCAGCTTAAATAGCCTAAAATTTGCGTGATTTTCACAAAAAGCCCCCAGCTGTGATAAACAAGGCTTCGCGCAAAGTCGCGCACAGGCTTTTTGCGCTGTAAATTTAGCAGTGCGATGGGCGCGAAAATGAGATTTCCAAAAAGGCAAAACGCCCCAAAAAGCGCGAACAAAAAGCCCGACAACGCCGCCCTTACAATGCTTTTCATCCTTTTATCCTTTTTTGTGCGCGGTGAAAATTTATGCGTGAATTCTTGCATAAAATTCTTGCCAAATTCGAATTTGGGCGAATTTTTTAAAGTTAAATTCACGGATTTTGCACTCAAATTCATAATTTTCTCCACTCAAATTTTAAACCCCCAGCCTCCACGCTAAAATGCTGTGAATTTTTAAGCATATTTGCCAAAAAATCAAGCTCACTCACGCGCAACTTTGCTAAATTTTCGCCCTTTTGCTCGCCCTTTAAAGCCTGCCAAGATAGCGAAAAATTTGGGCTTTTTAGGCTCACCGCGCAAGCTAGCATTGAAAATTCAATGTCGCTTTTATTTTCCGCAAGGCTTTCATAATAACTCATCACAAAAGCCTCGCGACTCTCGCCAAAGCCCGTTTTTTCGGCATTTTCCGCAAGTTTCGCGTAAGCGTTAATGAGCGCATACTCAAAGGCAGGGTTTGCTGACATAGCCGTGATTTCGCCGTGATTTTTCGCCCTTATCGCCATCAGCGCGGGCGGGGCGTTTAGCACGCTTAGCGAAAAGGCGTTTGGCGAGAGGGGTTGGCGCGCATTTAGCTGCAAAAGCATAGCGTAGCAGTTATTCACCTCGCCCGCGAATGAGCTAAAAACAAGCAGCGGCGGGGCTTTGAAGGTAAATTTTTCATAAAGAAAAAAGCCGCAAGCAGCCGCGCGAGAAAGGCGGCGGCGCTCTAAGGGCGGCACAAAGGCTAAATCTAGCGGCACTTTATAGCGCGCCAAACTCTCAAAGCCCGCCCCGAGCGTGAAATTCTCACTCAAAACCGCCTCAAAGCGCCTTATTTCAAACTCTATCACTCACTCGCCTTTTTTGTGAATTTACGCCATTTTAAGCCCAAATCACTGCGCCACATCGCCATAGTAGAGCGTGGCGGCGACATTATCCACTATCCAGCACTGAAATGTGGCGTTATTATCGTGCATTTGGTCGTAGTAACGCCCCACGAGATTGACGACTTTTGGCGCGCCCATTTTCTTGGCGGTTTTTTGGAAGCGCACGAGCGTCTTAAAAAACGCGGTTTGGCACGCTAGCTCGGGGTTTTTCGCCGCACCCTTTGCCTTTTGGTGCGCCCGCAGTCCCGTGCGGATGGTGTTTGCCGTGCTGCCGCTGCCAAACTCGAAGCTAACGGCGTTTAGCTTTTGAAACTGCTTTGTCGCAAAGGCTTTTTGTATGTCATAATACTGCACGCCGTTTGCCCCAAAGCCCAAGGATACCGAAAACAAGGCTATGAAAGCCACTAAGATTTTGTTTTTCATTTTTTTCCTCCATAATGAAAATTTTTTGTAAGCGTTAAAAACGCGACTAAAATTCAGCGAATTCTCCGTGAATTTTCCACGAAATTCAGCGAAATTCTCGCCAAATTTAACCCAAATTCGAATTTGACGATTTCTCGCCAAATTTTGCGCGAATTTTTGTGAATTTTTCCCTTTCAAACCCCCTTTTTGCTAGATTTTCCTAAAAATCAGCGAGGTATTCACGCCGCCAAAGGCGAAGTTATTATTCATCACAAAATCCGTGCAAATTTCACGGGGCTTTACAAGATAGTCCAAACTAGCACACTCTTTATCCACTTCGTTTAGGTTCAAGGTAGGGTAGAACAGGCTTTGACGCATCATCTCAATGCTCGCAATGCTTTCCAAGCCCCCGCACGCGCCCAAGGTGTGTCCGAGGTAGCTTTTTAGCGATGAAATCGCCGCGCGCTCGCCAAAAAGCTCGTTCGTGGCTATGCTCTCGGCTATGTCGCCGTGCTTCGTGGCTGTGGCGTGGGCGTTTATGTAGCCGATTTTTGCAGGGCTTAACCCTGCGTCTTTTAACGCCAAATTCATCGCCTCTTTCATCGTGTCCTTTTGCGGACGCGTCATATGCGTGCCATCGCAGGTGCACCCAAAGCCCACGACTTCGGCAAGTGCCGTGCCGCCGCGTTTTCGCAGGCTCTCCTCGCTTTCTAAAATCACATAGCCCGCGCCCTCGCCGATGATAAGTCCGTCTCGCTCGGCGTCAAAGGGCTGTGGGGTGAGCTTTGGCGTGGCGTTTTTTTGACTCGTAGCATAAAGCGTGTCAAAGGTGTAGGCTTCGCTGTGGCAAAGCTCCTCCGCGCCCCCTGCTATCATCATCTCAACGCGCCCAAATTTTATCATCTCATAGGCATAGCCTATGGCTTGCGAGCCTGAGGTGCAAGCCGAGCTAGTGGGCACTAGCCGCCCTTTTAGCCCGTAAAATACCGCTATATTCGCGGCTGTGGTGTGGGGCATCATCTTTATGTAGGTGTTTGCGTTGAATTTACTCTCAACCCCCATACAAATTTTTGCCATATCCACTATGGCATCGGTGCTGCCTGTGGATGAGCCCGCCGCAACGCCCATCCGCCCGTCCTGTATGCGCTCATCGTCAAGCAAACCCGCCATTTTCAGTGCCTCGCCCGCCGCCTCCACGCTGTAAAGTGCGACTTTACCGAGGCTGCGCTTTTGCTTTCGGCTCCACTCTTTTGGCGGGGCGTAATTTAAAATGGGCGCGGCTAGTTTCGTGCCTAGTTCTGCATACTTTTCCCACTCGCTCATCACGCAAACCGCATTCTCGCCGCTCTCAAAGCCAGCTTTAAGCTCGCCCCAGCCCTTGCCATAAGCACTCACGAGCCCATAACCGCTCACAAAAACCCTTTTCAAGCCAAACCTCCATTCACGCCGATGACTTGGCGCGTGATATAAGCGGCATTTTCGCCCAGCAAAAACTCCGCCAGAGCCGCGACTTCATCGGCTTTTCCTATGCGTTTGGCGGGGATTAAATTTAGGATAAATTCACGCGGGGCGTCCTTGCTCATATCCGTATCTATAAGCCCGGGCGCGATGACATTCACGCAAATGCCCCTGCTAGCAAGCTCCAAGGCAAGCGACTTCGCCGCAGCGATGAGCCCGCCTTTGCTCGCGGCGTAATTGCTCTGCCCTCTGTTGCCCACAACCCCGCTAACCGAGCTCATCACCACAATGCGCCCCGCGCGAGCCCGCGCCATCGGCATTACGAGGGGTTTTAGGACATTGTAAAAGGCGTTTAAATTCGTATTTATCACGCCCTGCCACTGATTTAGCGAAAGCCCCGCAAAGGTGCCATCATCCGTAATGCCAGCGTTTAGCACCACACCCCAAAACGCCTCGTTTTCATAAATTTTCAGCGCACGCTCGCACGCGGCAAAATCGCTCACATCAAAGGCTAAATGCGTGGCGTTTAGCTCGTCTGCGAGTTTTAGTAGCCGCTCGCTCTCGCTTTTTCCGTGCAGCACTAGCTCAAATTTGCCAGCCAGCCTACGCGCCACCGCCTCGCCTATACCGCGACTTGCGCCTGTGATGAGAACTTTTTTCATTTTTTGCCTTTTGTTTTTTGCTATTTTATCATTTTTTGTTTTTTTTTTTTTTGTTTTTTTTT
>CAVJSG010000150.1:1216-5187 GCA_963651895.1 Campylobacteraceae bacterium | reverse complement strand
CGTCAAGGCTCGCAATGACGAATTTTCGCCCAAATTTTATTTTATTTTTAATTTTGCAAATTTGCGTTTTCCCACTTGCAAAACGCACTCGCCGTTTTTTAAAGTGAAATTCTCATCCGTTATTTTCTCCCCATTCACGCTCACCGCATTTGCCTTTATATCACGCCTTGCGCCGCTAGTGGAGCTTTCAAGCCCACAAAGCACGAGTGCCTTGGCAAGCCAAAGCTCGCCGCTGTGGGAAAATTCAGCCATTTCACTTGGCATTTGCCCTGCGCTGTGAATTTTATCAAATTCAGCCTTTGCGGCGGCGGCTGCTACCTTTGAGTGAAATCGCTCGACTAATTCTAACGCCAAATTTTCCTTCGCGGCTTTGGGGTGAATTTTGCCGCTTTTTAAATCCGCTTTTAAGCCCTCAAATTCACGCGCTGAAATGCCGCTTAAAAGCTCGTAGTAGCGCAGCATCAGCTCATCGCTAATGCTCAAAATTTTGCCGTAAATTTCATTCGCCCCCTCGCTCACGCCGATGTAGTTGCCAAGGCTTTTGCTCATCTTTTGCACCCCGTCAAGCCCTTCTAGCAGGGGCATCATCAGCACGACTTGTTCTTTGCCGATGCCATAAACGCGCTGCAAGTGCCGCCCCATCAAGAGGTTGAATTTCTGGTCTGTGCCGCCCATCTCAATGTCGCTTTTTAGCACCACGCTGTCGTAGCCTTGCAGCAGGGGATAGAGGAATTCGCAAATAGAAATGTTGCTTTGTGCCTTAAAACGCTTGGTAAAATCGTCCCTTTCAAGCATACGCGCCACGCTAAAATGCGAGCTAAGCTCGACAAGCCCCACGCTGCCAAGCTCGTTTAGCCACGCGGAGTTGAATTTCAGCTGGGTTTTGCTTTTATCCAAAATGCGAAAAACCTGTTCCTCATAAGTGCGCGCGTTTGCCAAAACCTGCGCTTTGTCAAGCTTTTTGCGCGTGGCGTTTTTCCCACTCGGGTCGCCGATTTGCCCCGTGAAATCGCCGATTAAAAACTGCACGATGGCGCCGTGTTTTTGCAAAAGTGCCATTTTTTGAAGCACCACGCTGTGCCCTAAATGCAAATCAGGCGCCGTGGGGTCAAAGCCCGCTTTGACAAAGAAATTCTCGCCCTTTTCGTAGAAATTTCGCACCAAAAATTCAAGCCGTTCCTCGTCTATGATTTCGGCAACGCCTTGCTTGATGTCTGCTAAAATAGCCTTTAAATCCGCTGAATTCACGCTTTGCCCTCGCTTTTTTTAGTTTAAATTCGCACTTTTTTTACTCGCATTTTATAAATTAAATTCACGCCTTTCAAGCCTGAATTTTGCCCTAAATTCACCAAAAATTCACGCCCAAAAGCTAAATTTTGGAATTATAAGCATCATTTAGCGAGGTGAAATCCAAGATTTTATAGCTGTTTTTCAGCCGCTGGCTCGCCTCGTTGATTTTAATCTTGCTTGGAAATTCGACATTTGCCTCGAAATACTCCACGCTCGCATCCTGAGAATGGGCTAAATTTATGCTCAAAACATTCGCCTGCATTTTAGCCAAAGTGTTTAAAAACTCAGCCAACGCCCCGCGTTTGTTTTCGAGCGAAAAGATGATTTTATAGCTTTGCGTGAGTGCCTGACTCCACTGCACGAAAACCACAGGCTTGTTTTCATCGAGCATCTCATCCGCGCGGGTGCAGAATTTATGATGCAAAATCATATTGCCATTTTCCACGAACGCCAGAATTTCATCCCCCCGCTTTGGGTGGCAGCAAAAATCAAAGTCCATATTTGCGATTTTGTGGTTTGAGTAAGCCGTAATGTTGTCAAATTTTTGCTCTTTTATCTCGTATTTATCAAAATACTTATCAAAAATGTAGGATTTTTTGGTGTATTTTTTGAGCATATTTACGACATTTTTTAGGTGCTCGCTGCTAGTGCAAATTTGGCGAATGTTGCGTTCCAAGCGTTCTTTTTCTATCCATTCGTTGATGGTTTGTGGGTTTTTGTTGAAAATCGTTGCTAAAATGTTAATGGCAGCTTGCAAATTCACCTCGCGCATTTTTTGCTTGCAAAACTCCCTTATAGCGGACTTCGCCTTGCCCGTTTTCACGCTATCAACCCACGAACAACGATACATTTTCTCATTACTCGTTACAATGCGCACGATGTCGCCGTTGTTTAGCTTGGTTAAAAGCGGCACCTTGATGCGATTGACATAAGCACTCTTGGCGTAAAGCCCTAATTTACTATGCACCTCGTAGGCGTAGTCAAGCACCGTAGCACCCCGCGGCAGCGTGAAAATCTCGCCCTTTGGCGAATACACCGCTATATCCTCGATATAAAGGCTTTCTTTGGCGTATTCGTAAAGCTCCACCGCGCTGTAATCTTGCGAATTTTCAATGCTACTTTGCATAGAAATGTCGCTGAGCCAGTCGAGTTTGGGCGTGGCGATGTCCTTGCCCTCTTTGTATTTCCAGTGCGCGGCGACTCCGAGTTCTGCGATTTTGTGCATATCAAAGGTGCGAATTTGCGCCTCGATGATATTTCGCGTGTCGAAAATCGTGGTGTGGATGGTTTGATAGCCGTTTTGCTTTGGCAGGGCTATGTAGTCTTTAAAACGCGAAACTAGGGGGTTGAAATTCGTGTGCAAAATGCCAAGTGCGAGGTAGCAGTCGGCGACTTCGCGCACGAGTATGCGAACGCCTAGTAAATCAAGCACTTCCTCGATGCTGATGCCCTTGCGCTGCATTTTTAGGTAAATGGAGTAGTTGTGCTTGATGCGCTTTTGAATTTCGTAGCTGCCGCTGCGAAAGCCGTTTTTTTGCATTAGAATTTCAAGCTTTGTGATGAAGTCGTTTAGCCCAAGCTGTATGTGCTGGTCGTTTGAATTTATGTATTTATCAATCTGCGCAAATTCATCGGGCATTAAATAGCGAAAACTCAAATCCTCCAAGTAGTTTTTAATGCTAGAAATCCCTAGCCTGTGGGCTATGGGCGCATACACCACTAGGGTTTCCTCGCTGATACGCCTTTGTTTGTCATCTCTCAGGGCATCCAAAGTGAGCATATTGTGCAACCTGTCGCAAAGTTTTATTATTAAAACGCTCGCATCCTCAATGCTTGCAAGCAGCATATTGCGAAAGCTGAGTGCGGATTTGGCTAAATTTTTGCCCACATTTTTGTCGAATTTATCCTCGCGGATGTCTGTGATTTTGGTAAGTCCTTGCACGAGCCTCGCTGCCTCGCCGCCAAATTCAGCCCGAAGCTCGTTTTCATCGTGGGGCGTATCCTCGATGACATCGTGCAAAAGCGCGGCTAAAATCATAGCCTCGTTTGAGCTTAAATACCCCACAAGCGCCGCTACAAGCAGCGGATGCACGGCATAAGGCTCGCCGCTTTTGCGTACCTGTCCTGCGTGGGCGTTTATGCAAAACTCAATGCCCTTTTTAAGCCTCGAATTTGGGGCAAAAACGCGAAACAAAACCGCCTTCGCGCCCTCTAAATCCCTGCACTCACGCACTTCCTCGATGAGCTTGTCAAGGTTTAAGCCTTCCTCAACTGCCTTCAATGCTGTCCTCTAAGACGATTTTATTTTCAGCAATCTCCACTAGTGCTATGTCTGAGAGCTTAAACTCGCTTCTATCCAGCTCCACAAGGGGCACCGCGCCACCTGCTAAATCCTCAGCCCTCTTGGCTACGGCTAAGGCTAGCTTGTATCTGTCGTTATTCATTGCCTGCAAAGCCTTTGCGGCTATTTCTTCCATTCTAGGCATTGTTTTTCCTTTCTTTGCTTTGAATTTTTTTGTTTGAAAATTTGAATTTTAGTTTGTTTTTTTAATTCTTTTCTAAAAAAGTGTTGAAATTTAGAAAAACTCGTCATACTGAGCGAAGCGAAGTATCCACGAATTTTTATGGCAAAATGCCTTGAATTTATGGATTCTTCGCCTTGCTTTTGCAAGGCTCAGAAT
>CAVJSG010000150.1:0-1206 GCA_963651895.1 Campylobacteraceae bacterium | reverse complement strand
GCTCAGAATGACAAGGTTGTGTGAAATTTCAACACTCTTTTAGAAAAAAACTATTATTTTTTAAATTCCACAAAAATAATTTGAATTTTACCCTAAAATTCAGCAAAATTCAGCTCACCACCGAGCAAACGCTAAAATCCCCCTGCGCTATTTTTAGTAGGTTTCCGGCGTTAAACATATTGCAAACCACGATGGGTAGGGAGTTGTCCTTTGCCAGCGCGATGGCAGTGGCGTCCATCACCTTTATATCGTCCTTTAAAGCCTCATCATAGCTTAAAGTGGCTAGAAATTTGGCATCCTTGAACTTTTTTGGGTCCTTATCATACACCCCATCGACTTTCGTGGCTTTGATTATCATACCAGCCTCGATTTCAACGGCTCTTAAAATCGCCGAAGTGTCTGTGGTAAAGAAAGTATTGCCCGTGCCAGCAGCGAAAATCACCACGCGCCCTTTTTCTAGGTGTCTTTGCGCGCGTAGCATTATGTAAGTCTCGCAAAATGCTTCCATTTTTATGGCTGATTGCACGCGAGCCACTAGCCCACAGCTCTCCAAAGCCTCGCGCATCGCTATGGCGTTGATGACGGTGGCAAGCATCCCCATATGGTCGCCGCTTGTGCGCTTTATGAGCCCGTCCTTTGCGGCTGTGGTGCCGCGGATGATGTTGCCCCCGCCGATGACTATGCCCACCTCCACGCCGCTATCTACTAGGGCTTTTATCTCGCTTGCGATGTATTTAAGCACTGAATTTTCAATGCCAAAGCCGCTCTCCCCAGCCAAAGCCTCGCCTGAGAATTTGACTAAAATCCGCTTTTTTTCGCCCATTTTTACCCCCTATTTTTCGCTCGTTTTTTTCTATTTTTTTCTAAATCGGCGTGAATTTTACCCTAAAAGGCTTTAAAAATGGTTAAATTTTTGCCAAAAAGTGCTGAAATTTGCAAAAATTGTGAATTTTGGGGGTTTGGGGTGAAATTTGAGGCGGATTTAGCTTTGAATTTGTGGCTACGCCGCGCGGTTTTTCAAAACCCCTCGCAATGACGGATTATTTCGCGCCTTTTGTGTTTCTTAAAATGGTAAGTTTTTGTGAATTTTTAGCGAAAATGTGAATTTCTGCCTGAATTTCGCCTAAAATTCACGCAAACTTCATCAATTCCCATAAATTTTCTCGCTCAAATCGTCCTTTTTTAGCATTTTTTCGAGCGCATCGC
>CAVJSG010000149.1:0-5240 GCA_963651895.1 Campylobacteraceae bacterium | reverse complement strand
GGATTAAACATAGTAGTTTATCAAGCCCCAAAAAATCGATTTATCGCCGCAAGCTAAGCCCGCTAACCAAGCTAAAATTAAAGTAAATTCAAGCCGCAAAACGCCAAAATTTTAAAGAATTCCGTGAATTTTTCGCAGAAAATTCACGGAATTCTCGCCAAATTCAATCTAAAATTCAAAAAAATCTACCTCAAAAACTCCAAAACAAACACCATCAACGATATCGCGCTAATGCTCACCACGCCTAAATTCAGGCGCGAAAACTGCCTTGTGAAAAGCAGCATCAGCGCATAGATAACAAAGCCAAAGGCAAAGCCTGTCGTTATCGAGTAAGTAAAAGGCATCATCACCACGATGAAAAAGCTCGCTGCGGCTATGCAAATGTCGCTAAAATCGATATTTGCGACTTCCATAAACATCAAAACCCCCACTATGACGAGCACTGGGTAGATGCACATAGGCGGGATAGCCTTGAAAATAGGCAACAAAAACAGGCACAAGCCAAAGCAAAGTGCGACTACAAGGGCGGTTAGCCCCGTGCGTCCGCCGCTTTCCACGCCTGTGGAGCTTTCCACGAAAGCCGTAACCGTGCTAGTGCCCAAAAATGCGCTACTTGCTGAGCCTACTGCATCGCTGATTAAGGTTCTGCCGAGTTTGCGCTCGCCGCCCTCGCTTTCAAATATCTTGCCACGGGCTCCCACGCCTGTGATGGTGCCTATGGAGTCGAAAAGCTGGGTGATGAAAAAGGTTAAAATCACGGGAATCATCATTATATCGAATGCCGCGGCTATGTCAAGCTTTAAAAATATCGCCGCGAAGCCGTCCTCGCCGCTGAAATTTGGCAGCGAAAAAAGCTCGCTTGGAAAGGCTGCCCCGCCCACGCCAAACGCCCACGCTATAAGGGCTGAGAGCAAAATTCCCACGATGAAAGCGCCCTTTAATTTTATCGCCCAAAAAAAGAGTATCAAAACGAGCGCAAACACGCTAAAAAGCACCTTTGGCTCGCCAAAATCGCCCAAACCCACGAGCACGGAGTCGTTTCGCACCACCACGCCCATTTGCTGCAAGCCCAAAAAGGCGATGAAAGCGCCTATACCTGCGCAAATGGCGTGGCGTAGGGACTTTGGAATGCTTTTGATAATCCAAATGCGAAAATTTGTAAAGGCTAAAATGAGGAACACAAAGCCCGAAATAAAGACCGCGCCAAGAGCCACCTGCCACGCAAGCCCCTTTGCTACGCACACGCCAAAGGTGAAGTAGGCGTTAAGCCCCATCCCTACGCTCATTGCCACGGGGGTGTTGGCGTAAAGTGCGTTAAATGCGGTTGCCGCCATAGTGATGAGCGCGGTAGCCACGATGAGAGCGTCTATGGGCATACCTGCGTTGCTCATAATGCTCGCATTCACGGGGATGATATAAATCATCGTGAGAAATGTCGTCAGCCCCGCCACTAGCTCGGTTTTGACTGTGGTTTTGTTTGCTTTTAGTTTAAAAAAGTCTATCATTTTGGAGTCCGCTTTCTTTTTGGAATTTTTGTTTTGCTTTCGTAAATTTTGGCAAAAATTTGTGAATTTTTGGTGTTTTTTTACATTTTTTTTGCTTGGTTTGACTTTGTTTTGATTTTTAAATTTTGACATAAATTCATTTAAATTTTGCTAAATTTGTCAAAAAATTTGTGAAAAAATTTTGAAAATTTATTAAAACCCAAACGCAAATTTTCATTTCATTAAGATTTTTGCCAAATTTTTATATAATAAAATGTCAAAAAGGCATAAATTCACAAAAAAAGGATGCTCAAAATGGCAGAAAACTATGAAAAACAGGACTTTTGGGACAACAAATCCCTTACCTATCCAGCCTTTGAAAAAGACACAAACGATACCTTGCAAATACTTGACTTTTTCGTGGCAAATGGTGCAGATTTACGCGGCGAGTGGCTTGAAGTGGGCTGCGGAACGGGGCGTTTTGCTTTGCAACTAGCCTTTGTCGCCAAAAGCGTGCTGGGCGTGGATTTTAGCGGCGGGATGCTCGCAAAGCTCACGCAAAGGGTGCGCGAGCTAAATTTAAAAAATGTTCGCACGCAAAATCTCAGCTGGCAGGACTTTTGCGCCCACGACTCGCGGGTTTTTGACGGCGTTTTCGCCTCGATGACACCCGCCCTTGATAGCGTGAATGCCGTGCGCGAGGTGGCGCGGCGCACGCGGCGGCACTTTTGCTATGTGGGCTGGGGCGAGAGCCAACACAGCCTTTACGCAGCCGTGTATGCGTTGCACGAGTTGCAAAATAAAAAACACATCATCGTGCCTTTTAGACAATTCGAACAACTCGCGTGCGAGGCGGGTTTTAGGCTTGTAAATCATAAAGAATTTTTGCGCGATAAATTCTACACAGACACGCCCGCGCAAGCTCTGGCGGACTTTCGAGCGCAAATTGAAAGGCAAGGCGCGGTGCCTAACGAGGCGAAATTAGCCGAGTTTGTGGCAAAACACACTAGTTTTTACGCGCAAGATGATGAGGCAGTAAAAGAGGCTATGCGCAGTGGTTTGGGGGCTGGCGCGGCTTGCGAGAGTGGCGAGAAAAATGCTGGTGCTAGTAATTTGGGAATTTTAAATTCGCAAAATAACGGCGAGAAAAATTTAAATTCACGCAATGAAAATTTGCAAAATTCAGCGCAAAATTTAACCGCGCAAAATGCTACCACGCAGGGTTTTGCCAAGCAAAACATAAATACAAAAAATTTAAATTCACAAAACAAAAATGAGCAAATTTTAGCCCAAAATTCACGACAAAATTCAGTGCAAAATTTAGCCGCCAAAAACGCAAATTCACAGCCGTCAAACGCCGATAAAATCGAGCTTTTCCGCTACCCTTACAAACGCGTAAATGTTGCTATGCTTTTTGAGAAAATTTAAAGCTAAAATTTAGCGAATTTGGGCTAAATTCGTGTGAATTTTAAGCAAAAATCGCTCGAAATTCACAAAATCCGTGAATTTTTACCCAAAATTCACGCAAATTTTAGAATTTTGTGTTAAAATTTAAGGCTAAATCCAAACGAAAGGACAAAAAATGAGTGAAAATTTAACACAAAACAGCGGACAAACACGCCGTGAATTTCTCGCAAATTCAGCCAAAATCAGCGCGGCATTAGGCGCAGTGGCGGCATTTCCGTCTCTGCTAAACGCGGCAAATTCAAATTCCGCCAAAAATTCAGCAAATTCAAACGCGGCGAGTGCAAAAAGTAGTGCAAATTCAAATGCAAATTCAGCAAATTCGAGCGCAAATTCAAATTCAAACGGCGCGAAAATCGCAGCAGCTATGCCCACAGTTACGCTAAATAACGGCGTTAAAATGCCCGTGGCAGGTTATGGCACGCTAAAACTTGGCGATGCAAAAACCACACAAAGGCTCGTGGAGCAGGCTTTGGAGGCTGGTTATAGGCTCTTTGACACCGCGCAAAGCTACGCCAACGAAGAGGCTGTGGGCGCGGCGTTTGCAGCCACCGGAGTGCCTCGCAGCGAGCTTTTCATCACTTGCAAGCTTTTCCGCCCCTACGCGAACGAGGCTTTGGCGGGCAAGGCATATTTTGAAAGCCTGAAAAAACTGCGCCTAGACTACGCCGACCTCTACCTCATCCACCAGCCCGTCAGCGACACCTACGGGGCGTGGCGCGCGATGAGCAGGCTTTATGCGGACAAAGTCGTGCGTGCCATCGGTGTGAGCAACTTCGACCCCGCGCGGGTGATGGACTTTGCGCAAAATCACGAAGTCGTGCCCGCCGTCAATCAAATCGAGTGCCACCCCTACTACCAGCAGGCGTTCGTGCAAGAAAATTTGAAGTCGCTTGGCATTCAAATGGAGGCGTTTAGCCCATTGCGGCAAGTGCGAGACGGCATTTTGCAGGATAAAACGCTCGTGCAAATCGCCAAAAAGCACGGCAAAAGCGTGGCGCAAATTATCTTGCGCTGGGTGTATCAGCGCGGCATAGTAAGCGTGGTAAAGACTACCAAACCCGCGCGGATGAGCGAAAATTTGGCGATTTTTGACTTCGCTTTAAGCGCGGATGATATGAAAAAAATCGCCACGCTAGATGGCTCAAAGCCCAAGCTGCTCGACCACCAAGACCCGCAACGCATAAAGTGGTTTAACGAACGCGTAGCGGGGGAGAGTTTGAAAAGATAGAGTTTTAAGGCTAAATTTGGGGCGAGGTAGGTTTCGCGCGGCGCGGTTTTGGCTTTATGGGGTTTTGCTTAATGGTTTTTTTGAGCTTTTAACGGCGACTTGACGGTAGCGGTTTTAGGGCTTTTAATGGTAAATTTGGCGGTAGTGGTTTTAGTGTTTTTAAAGACACTTTTAAATTCTAAAATTTCAAATTTTTTGCGGCGAAATTTCACAGCGTGCGAAATGAAAAGGGCTAAATTTTTAGCCCTTTGAGTCTGAATTTTTTTTAAAGCCATTCACAAATAAATTCAACCCAAATTCAATAAATTTTTTCTCCAAATTCACCCCAAAATGTGCTATAATGCCAAAAAATTAGCATTAAGGGGCGAGGATGTTGCTAGACGCGAAAAACACGCTTTTTGTGTGCATAGACTTGCAAGATAGGCTTTTGCCGCTGATGGCGCATAGGGACGAGGTGGTGAAAAATGCGAACGCTTTGTTGCGCGGGGCTGAAATCTTGGGCATCCAAAGCCTCATCAGTGAGCAGTATCCGCGTGGCTTGGGGGCTACGCACGCAGACATTTGCTTACCACGCGGCGCAAAGGTGCTTGAAAAGACGAGCTTTGGACTCTTTGGCGACAATGCGGCGCGTGAATTTATCGCACAAAGTGGGCGAAAATGCTTGGTGTTTTTTGGCATAGAGGCGCACATTTGTGTGCTACAAAGTGTGGTGCAGGCTGTGAATTTAGGCTATGAATGCGTTGTAGTGGGCGATGGCGTAAGCTCACGCAGTGCAAAAAGCTGTGAAATGGGGCTTGACTTCTTGTGCTCGTTTTCGATGAACGCTTTTGGCGCAAATTTTTCAGCTTCGGCGGCGACTTTAAATGTGGCTGAGGGCTTTGGCGAGTTAAATTCTACTTCAAGTGATGATTTAAAGGGTGCTTTAAATGCTGGCGGTGCCAGAAATTTGGGCGTGGTAAGCATTTTGCCCACTGAAAGCATTTTATTTGGACTTTTAAAAGACAGCAAACACGAGAAATTCAAGGAAATTTCGAGCTTGGTGAAGTGAAAAAGCATTATAT
>CAVJSG010000148.1:1000-5245 GCA_963651895.1 Campylobacteraceae bacterium | reverse complement strand
AGCACCAAGCCATTCTTTAAGTCCCATTTTTTGCCCCTTTCAAAGTTTTTTGCAAGCAAAATGCCGAAAAATTCACGCAAATTTTAAGAAAAATGCGTGAATTTTTTGCTAAATTCACAAAAATTCCACAAATTTCACTAAAAATTCACGCCATTAAACCACGCCCAAAAAAATTCACAAATTCCGTGAATTTTTTGCGAAATTCACAAATTTTAATACAAAAATTCACAAATTTCCGTAAATTTCACTAAAAATTCACGCTCAAACTCACTCGCCTTTTGGCGCAAAAACGATTGAATAGCTTACCTTTGAGGCGTATTCAAAACTTTGCTTTTTGCTAAACGCCGCAAAATCATCAACCACGATATTGTCAGCCGCCGCTATCACATTTAAATGCAAATCAAGGCTAAATTCAGTGAGATTTTTGGACGAAATGCTAACTTCCTCCGTGTTTTTAAATTCAGCCGCCGCGATGTCCTTTCCGTCAAGATAAAGTTTAACCTTGTCGGCAAATTTGGGCGGTAGGGCTGTTAGGTTGATTTTTTTGCTAGCTATAAAGCCTCGCAACTCATCAGGGCTACAATGCTGCGGCTTTTTGCCCTGCTCGGAAAAGTCCTCTTTTCGCACCTCTTTATATTGCTGCGATTTTTCAAACTTTATATTTGCCTTTAAATCAGCCAGCACACCCGACTTCACGCCCTTGCCTTTGATTTTGTTTAAATAGGATTTGTCAATCCCCCTTTCAACCTGCATTTCAAAGCTGCTTTGATACGACTTAGCCCCCATTCTGCTAGCAAGGGCATACATTAGCGCGTCCAAATCCTTGCGGTAAAGCTCGTCATAGCATTCAACCGCGTAATATACATTTTCGTATAGCGGGCTTGGTGCGACAAGCACGGAGCCTTGATTTTCAAAGGGTGCGGGCGCGGTGCTAGTGCTTGTTTTGACGAGTTTGTTTAATAGCTCGCTGAATTTTCGCAAATTTTGCAAGTCATCGCCTATATCGCCGATGAGTTCTTTGAGCGCGGTTTGGTTGTTTTTAAAAAACCTTTCTTGCACGCCATCGGCTGCTAATATGAGTTCGCTACTCATTTTTTATCCTTTCAGTTTGATTTTAGGGCGAGTATCAAAGCAGCACCAAGCGCAGCCGCCGCAATCACGCCCACGAGCAAATTTTGCTTTTTTGCCTTTTCATAAGACTCAAAAAGCTCCCTAAAACGCTCAAAGTCAAGCCCCATCACTTCGATAGTTTGCCTTATCAACTCTTGCGGAGTGCCTTTTTCCCACACCACAACAGCCCCACGAGTCCTGCCAGCCTCGTCTTTTTCAGAGTGATATAATCGGCACACTAGCTTTGTGTTATCGCTGCTTTTTTGCACGCCCTCGCCTTTGAATTTAAGCCCATCTATATCGTCAAATATAGCCTCAGCCTGCCTTTTTGCCGCTGCACCTGCGAGGATTTGCCCATCTTGTGCCACAACATTGTTTTCGCCTTTTTTCACGGCTTGTATCATCGCGCTAACCATTTAGGACACCTTGCTAATGAAATCTTGTAGCTCTCTTTTGGCTTTGGCATTATGCGTGAGCCGAAAAATGCGGCAGGGCATTATAGTCCTCACTTCTTTTTCGATTTTTTCTTTTTGAGATGAGGTGATTTTGTCCTTGTGAGTGCCTATTGCTACGCACTCAAAGCCCCTTTTGCCCGCCTCTTTTTTCCTAGCCTTTATCTCGTCCATAAGATTTTTGTCGTAAAAATCGCTAGCGTCAAAAACATAAAACTCCAAAACCTTGTCCTTATCTTTTTTGAGTTTGTCTTTTAGCTCCTCGATTTTCTTTTTGTTGTAGTCAGCCCCACTAGTGTCGATAAAGGCGTATTTTAGCCCATTGATTTTCGCTTCAAGGGCGTCCTCGTTGTTATTGACAGACGGCTCGCAGTCGTCAGAATCAAGGCTTGCCCCATCTTTGAGTTTTAAAACCTCGATTATGGTAGTTTTGCCAGCTGCTATATCTCCGCCAAGAAAGACTATTTTGTCTTTCCTTGAAAGAACCTTATAGGCAACACCGCCTAAACCTAGTGTCGCAACCACTCCAAGCAAAATTTTAATCGCTAAGGGAAGTGCTAATAATTGAAATGCCATTTTTTATCCTTTCTTTCGCACTTAAATTTAATGCGTGTTTGTGATTTTATGCTTAAAACTATACCACATTTTCACTTAAATTTGACAAATTTCAGCGAAATTCAAGCCAAAATTCACAAAAATTTACCCAAATTCGCGCCCAAATTCAGCCCCTTGTTTTGCTATTTTCGCCACTAATAAGGGCATTTATAGCCACGACAAGCACCCAAAAGCCTATCCACGCAAAGCCCCAAAACGCCCCACCGTAGTGAAAAATCGCCGCACCAAGCATAAAAAAGCCCAAAAATGCAAAGCCCACCGCGTAAATCATCGCCACGCAAATCGCCCCCGCCAAAAGCAAGACAGCACAGATAATAGCAGCCATTTTAACCCCCCTTTCTCGCAAACGCGCCGCGCACAAAAGGCGTAATGCCTCTTGCCCGCACCGCAACAAATTCACGCCACTTGTAAAAAAGGCGTGAATTTAATCAACGCCCTTTAAAATGGCAAAAACCACAGCTTTTCCAAGTGTGGATTGCCACGATTTTATTCGCTAGCGCTCGCAAAATCTCGCAATGACGGCGTGAATTTCGCGCAAATTCCGTGAATTTTTAGCAAATTTCAATGCAAAATTCACAAAATTCACGCAAAAATTCACGCCCACTTTCAAACTCGTCAGCGAAAAATTTAATCCTCGCTAGGCTCGTCATTTTTGGCTTTTGCGCCTTTGAGCTTTTTGTTTGAGTCTTGAATTTTAGGCTGATTTTTGCCATTTTCAGCCTCTAAATTCACGGAATTCTCAGCCAAATTCGCTGAATTTTCAGTATTTTCAGCCGAATTTTCCGCTAAACTCTCATCAAAGTCCTGCATTTCAAGGCTTCGCGGCGTGTCTTTGTAAAGCTCATCTATGAGCTTTTGCGCGTTTTTATAACGCTGCGGCGAGTCGTTTTCAAACTCCACAAAGCTAGCATTTATAAGCCTTTGCAAGCACTCGGCGATTTTTGCGAGCCCTAAAATAAGGCTTTGCTGAGGCTTGCTGAATTTCGCAAAGTCCGCCTTTTCGCCATTTTCTAGTGCTTGCTCATCCGCAAGGGCTTTTAAAAACGCGCATTTGGTGCTTACTAGCTCGCGCTGCTCATTGATGAAAGAGCAAAGCGTATCAATTTGCGCCTTTGCCCCCTCGTCAAAGCCCGCTAAATCGAAGTTTGATGGCTCGCATTTATAATGCAAAATGCGCTCATAAATGCTAGTGGGCTTTTGCGGCACAAATATCGCGCCGACTATATGTGGCGGCAGCGTGGGCGTGTTTGGCGCGAAATTTTCAAGCCTTTCAAACTGCTTGCCCAAATCGCACAACGCCAAATGCGCATTGTAGCAGTGCTCTTCGAGTTTGTAAATGCCATCAATGAACTTTTCTAGCTTTTGCGCCTCGTTTTCAAGCTCATCGCAACGCTCACTCACCGCCTCATCAAAGAGGGCGACATTTTGCAAAGCCTGCTCTCTGCTTACTTTGGCAAAAGCGAAACGCTCCATTTTGCAAAGCTGTGGGCAAAGTGGCTCGCCATTTAGCCGCGGATGCTTGCGCACACGCATTCTGAGCTTGTCCAAGCTCTCGTCTATGTCCGCGACAAACTGCGGCTCGTCAAACCAGCCCTCAGCCCTTTCGCAAAGGCTGTTAAAGCCCTTTACAAAGGCTTTTCCGCCCTCGCACACGGCGGCGTCCTTGTAGCCGCTGTATAAGCCGTTGCTGTCGGCAATTTTGCCGTCCAAATAGCGTTTGAGCGCGTATCCGCCAGCCATCAAGGCACCTCCAAGTCCTAGTAACACGGATTTTCTCATCCTGTCCTCCTTAAAAAAAATTTTTGGTTTAAGATAAAATTGCGCCTTTGGCGAGTGCCTTTTTGCCGCATTCGCAAGCACTTTTTTACTTTAAACGAGGGTATTTTAACACGCCCCTGCGACACAGGCTGTCGTTTTCGCAACCTTAATGAAAATTTTTTGGAAAAATTTGGAAAATTTGTGAATTTTTTGGGATTTTTGAATTTTTGGGGCGAATTTTTGGGAGAATTTAGAATTTTTTGGGGAAAATTTGGGCGAATTTGGGAATTTAAAAAAATTTTCTTGGGGG
>CAVJSG010000148.1:0-990 GCA_963651895.1 Campylobacteraceae bacterium | reverse complement strand
TTTTTTTAAGAAAATTTGGGAATTTTTTTGAGCGATTTTTAAAAAAGCGTGAATTTTTTCGCAAAATTTGCTTTTTTAAAGGCAAAATGTGGTATAATCTCGCAAAAATAAGGATAAAAAATGACGGCAGAGACCCTAAAAAGCCAAGATTTCGCGGTGCTTCTTAGCAATGCTTTCGGCAAGGACAAGGTAAGCGACACTAGAAAGGTGTTTGAGTTTATCCTAAATCCCAAGAGTTTGAGGCGAGAGGTCGTTGATGAGGTCAAGGACGAGGTCGCTAGCAGGGACTTTGTCCGCGCCGAGATAGCCGATGCAAAACTCGAACTCAAACAAGACATAGCCGAAGTGAAGTCTGAGCTAAAACAAGACATAGCCGAAGTGAAGCTCGAACTCAAACAAGACATAGCCGAAGTGAAAGCCGAGTTAAAACAAGACATAGCAGATGTAAGGCAAGAAATCGCCGACACAAAGCTAGAACTCAAACAAGACATAGCTGGTTTGAGAGTCGAGTTTAAAACGGACTCGGCTAGCCTAAAAACCGAGCTAAAACAAGACATAGCCGATGTGCGAAAAGAGATAAAAAGCATCACTCGCAGCGTCATCTACTCATCGGCGGCTATTGTCGTGGCTATCGCTGGGGCTTGCATAAGTGCCTTGTGGTATCTCTCGCCACTCATCGAGCAGGTCAAAGCTATGGTAGAGGCGGCATCCTAACGCTAATCCCACTTAAAAGCGTGAATTTTTTGCAAATTTTAGTGCATTTTAACCCAAAATTCACAAAAAAATTCACGCTTTTTTCTAAAAAATAGCTTGCTGGTGCATTTTTAAATTTCAGCTTAAAATTAGCTAAAATTTGCCCCTGCCCCTAAAAAACACGCTCACAAGCTCGTTCAAAGCCTTGCTAAAAACTCCGCCAAAGCCTTTTTGCATAGGCTCGCCGCATTTATCGCAACGCGGGCAAATGTCGCTAACGCTTAAAACATCGCTTTT
>CAVJSG010000147.1:0-5249 GCA_963651895.1 Campylobacteraceae bacterium | reverse complement strand
AAAACGCGCTAGGCAGACGCTTAAAAAAACCGAGCGCAACCGCTTTTACCGCACTAGGCTTAAAAACATAACCAAAGCCGTGCGCGAAGCAGCAGGCTCTGGCGACAAGGCAAAAGCTGGCGATGCCCTAAAAATCGCCAACAAAAGCATTCACGCTATGGTAAGTCGCGGTTTTTTAAAGAAGCAAACCGCTGCACGCCGCGTGTCTAGGCTCGCGCTTTTGGTAAATAAAATCGCCTAAATGCTCGCAAGCAAGCTACAAGCCTTTTTGACGCGCTACGATGAGCTGGGCGTTTTGCTAAGCGATAGCAGCGTTTCTGCCGACATAGCCAAGATGCGCGAGCTTTTACGCGAGCAAAAGTCCCTTGAAAGCATAGTCTCAAAGGCAAGAGAGTATCTAAACACCCTAAAAAGCATAGATGAAAACAAATCCTTGCTCGCAGATAGCGAGCTGGGCGAGCTTGCAAAGGATGAGCTAAAAAGCCTCGAAGCGGCGCAAATTCAGCTTGAAAATGAGCTGAAAATCCTGCTTTTACCAAAGGACGCCAACGATGAGCGCAATGTTTTTTTAGAAATTCGTGCGGGCACGGGCGGAGACGAGGCTGCGCTTTTCGTGGGCGACTTGGTGAAAGCCTACGCGCGATACGCCGAAAACCGCGGCTATAAGCTTGAAACCGTGAGTTCTAGCGAGGGCAGCGTGGGGGGCTTTAAGGAAATCATCCTGCTCGTAAAGGGCGATGGGGCTTACTCTCGGCTGAAATTTGAGGGCGGCACTCACAGGGTGCAGCGCGTGCCAGCCACCGAGTCGCAGGGGCGCGTGCATACCTCAGCCATCACGGTCGCCATAATGCCCGAGCTTGACGATGTCGAGGTGCAGCTAAACGAGGCGGATTTGGACATCCAAGTGATGCGCAGCAGCGGGCACGGCGGGCAGAGCGTAAATACCACGGATTCAGCCGTGCGCATCATCCACAAGCCCACAGGCATAGTCGTGGTAAATCAAGACGGCAAGTCCCAACACAAGAACAAAGAAGCGGCTTTAAAGGTGCTAAAAGCCCGTCTTTACGAGCTTAAAGAGCGCGAAATGCAAGCTGAACAAAGCGCGGCGCGCAAGTCGCAAGTGGGCAGTGGCGATAGAAGCGAGCGCATCCGCACCTACAACTTCCCGCAAAACCGCATCAGCGAACACCGCATAAATCTCACACTCTACCGACTTGACGCGATAATGGAAAATGGGCTATTTGATGAAATCATCGAGCCGCTAATCGCGCATTATCAGGCAGAGGCGCTGAGGGAGAGTGAAATTTAGGGCGGTTTGGTAAATTTTTTTGGCAAATTTGGGCTAAATTTGAGTTGCTTGATTTAAATCTTGCATTAGGCGTGAATTTTTGCGCGAAATTTGAGCGTTTTTTGCTGAATTTTTTTTGCACATTTCTTAATTTAAAATGCCTTTTAAGGAATAGCAAATTCCACAGCTTTTTTGAAGTATCAAGTTGTCACACGATTTTTTTAAATTACTTGCAATGACGGCGTGGCGACGATTTGTGTGATTAATAAATAAATTTTAATACTTTTTCAGAAAAAAGCCTTTAAATTCAGCACCAAATTTCACCCCAAAGCCTACCGAAACAACTCCTCAAAGCGCTTGTTCGCGTAGGCTTCGACATCCTTTTGCAAAATCTCAAAATTCGCCATCAATTCCTTAGCGCGCTCGGTGAGTTTCGTGCCTGAGGTTTGGCTGCGTCCTTGCTTTTTGATGACGAGTTCCTCGCCGGCGTTGCTTTGCAGGATGTCTAGGTGCGTCCAAGCCTTTTTGTAGTTGATACCCATAGCCCCAGACGCCTTCAAAATGCTGCCTGTCTTTTCTATGAACTCCAAAAGTTCAGTCTTGCCCTTGCCAAATAGGATTTCGCCGTCCTTGTTGGCTATCCAAGTCTTGGTTTTCACCATAAGGTTTTGGTTTTTCTCGTTCATTTTTTTCCTTTATTCGTTAAAGTTCGCTTACCCTTTGAAAACAATGTTTTCATAAGCAAACGAAATTATACAACAAAAAAGAAAATTTGGAATTTTCCCAACAAAGCCTTAAATTTTGCCCTTCATTTACGAAAAAAATATAAAATGCACTTTTTTTGGAAGCGAAAATGATAAAACCCAAAAAAGAATTCGGGCAGAATTTTTTAAAGGATGAGGGCGTTTTAGACAAAATCATCCAAGCCATCCCCAAAGATACGCGCAAAATCGTTGAGATTGGGGTTGGCTTAGGTGATTTGACGCAAAGGCTTTTGGAAATCGCGCCCATCAAGGCATACGAGATAGATGTCGAGCTGATGGGCTTTTTAGAGCGAAAATTTCAAAAGCAAGTCGAAAACAAGAGCTTAGAGCTTTTAAACGAGGACGCAAGCAAGGCAGTGCCGAGTTTTGACACGCAAAACTTCGTGCTAGTGGCGAATTTGCCATACTATATCGCCAGCAAGCTCGTTTTACAGGCACTTAGGGACAAAAACTGCACCGCGATTTTGGTGATGGTGCAAAAAGAAGTCGCGCTGAAATTTTGCGCCCTAAACGGCACGAGCGATTTTTGCGCTTTAAGCGTTTTAACGCGACTTTTATGCGCCCCACGCTTGCTTTTTGAAGTGGGCGCGCAGTGCTTTGAGCCGCCTCCAAAGGTTAGCTCAGCGGTAATGCTTTTGCAAAAAGAGCGTGAATTTAGCGAAATTTGTGGCGATATTTGCGCCTTTGAGCGTTTTTTGCGCGAGTGTTTCAAAGCCCCGCGTAAGCAGCTTTTAAGTAATCTTAAAGCGCACAAAGGCGTGCTTTTGCCGCTATTTTCGCGGCTTGGCATTAAGGCAAATGCCCGCGCACACGAACTTTGCGTCAAATCTTTCCTTGAAATTTACGAAAGCATAAAGGAAGATTATGAACGACAAGAAAAACACCTACGAGGGCGCGAAGTCAAACAAGCATTATCGCTTCAAGCGCAAGAAAAAGTCCCTTGAAAACTCGCTCAAAAGCGAAGAGGCTTTGGGAATAGGCGGTTTGGGCGGCACGGCGAGTGGCGGCAGTCAAAACGGCGTGAATTTTAGTGGAAATTCAGCAAGTGGCGGCGCAAATTCCGTGAATTTTGGCGGAAATTCAGCAAATTCTAGTGAAAATTCACAAAATTCTCACAAAAATTCGCAGAATTTTGACAGCGGTAGCGGTTCGCAAAACGCTGATAAAAGTCAAAATTCCCACGCCCAAAATAGCAAGAATTCACAAAACAGCGGTAAGAATTCACACGCCCATAAAAACGGCGCAAATTCCGCAAAAAATTCTCCGCACAACGAGAAAAAATCCAAAAGAAACAGACATTTACCCAGCAAACTCACAGGCGATGAGCCTTGGCAAATCGCTATGCAAAGGGTGATTGAGGCAAACAAAGAAATCCACGAAAACCGCCTGCACCCACTCAAAAATGTGCATTCTAGCGAGCATAAAGTGCGCGTAACGCCTGTGGGTGGGCTTGGCGAGATAGGCGCGAATTTAACCGTCATCGAGGACGACACAAGTGCCATCATCATCGATGTGGGGATGAGCTTTCCTGACAGCGCAATGCACGGGGTCGATATAGTCATACCCGACTTCGACTACATTCGCAAAATCAAGGACAAAATCGCCGCCGTCATCATCACGCACGCCCACGAGGACCACATAGGCGCGGTGCCTTATTTTTACAAGGAATTCGCCTACCCACTCTACGCCACGCCCCTAGCACTAGGGATGATTTCAAATAAATTCGAGGAACACGGGCTGCAAAATGAGCGCAAATTCTTTCGCCCTGTGGAGAAGCGCAAACTCTACAAAATAGGCAACTTCGAGGTAGAGTGGATACACATAACCCACTCCATCATTGACGCGAGCGCGCTTGCCATAAAAACGCGCGCAGGCACGCTCATTCACACGGGGGACTTTAAAATCGACTTTTCGCCCATTGATGGCTACCCTAGCGATTTAAACCGCCTCGCGCATTATGGGGACGAGGGCGTGCTGTGCCTGATGAGCGATAGCACGAATTCCTACCGCGAGGGCAGCACCAAGAGCGAAAGCTCGGTGGGAGCGACTTTTGACTTGATTTTCTCCAAGGCAAAGGGGCGCGTGATAATGAGCACTTTCAGCTCAAACATTCACCGCGTTTATCAAGCCATCAGCTACGGGCTGCGTTATGGGCGCAAAGTGTGCGTCATAGGGCGTTCGATGGAGCGCAACCTCTACACCACAATGGAACTTGGCTACATTAAGCTTGATAAAAAGATTTTCATCGAGCCTGATGAAGTCGCCAAACACAGGGACAACGAGGTTTTAATCGTTACCACAGGCTCACAGGGCGAGACTATGAGCGCACTTTATAGGATGGCAACGGATGAGCATAAATTCATCAAAATCAAGCCCACAGACCAAATTATAATCTCCGCGAAAGCCATCCCCGGCAACGAGGCGAGCATTAGCGCGGTTTTGGACTACCTTTTAAAAGCGGGCGCGAGCGTGGCTTACCAAGAATTCAGCGAAATTCACGTGAGCGGACACGCGAGTATGGAGGAACAAAAGCTGATGCTGAATTTAACCAAGCCCAAATTTTTCCTGCCCGTGCACGGCGAATTCAACCACCTCGTGCGCCACAAAAAGACGGCTGTGGCTTGCGGCGTGGATGAGCGAAATATCTACCTTATGAGCAACGGCGACCAAGTCGAACTTTGCCACAAATACATAAAACGCGCCAAGACCGTAAAAACAGGCAAGGTTTTCGTGGATAATCAAATAAATAAACAAATCGCCGATGATGTGGTAATCGACAGGCAAAATTTAGCCGATAATGGCGTGGTTGTCGTCATCGCACAGCTTGACAAGGCTAACAAAACGCTGATAAATAAGCCGCGAGTTTTAAGCTACGGCGTAGTGGCGGACAAGCAAGACGGCGCGTTTTCAAAGGACATAAGCGATGTTTTAAGCGTGTTTTTCACAAACGCCAAGGATGAAATGCTAGATGATAGGAAATTTATGGAAGCCCAAATCCGCCAAGTGCTACGCAAGCACATTTTCCGCAAACTCAAAAAATATCCTACCATCGTGCCTAGTATTTTTATGATGTGATTTTTGGGGATTTTGCGGCGTTTTGGTTTTGGTGAATTCGGGCGTTTTTGTTTGGGTTTTGTTTGGGGTTTTGGGGTTTTGGGGTTTTGGGGTTTTGGGGTTTTGGGGTTTTTTTAGGTGTT
>CAVJSG010000146.1:0-5281 GCA_963651895.1 Campylobacteraceae bacterium | reverse complement strand
AAAATCGCTTTTGGCGGGTGCGCCCTTGTCTAAAAGCGAAGCGTTTGTCAAGCCCGCAAAGAGCGATTTTTAGCCCAAGCCTTGTGAATTTTTTACAAAATACGCTAAAATTCACAAAAAACAACACAAAAATTCACGCTAAAATTTACGGTAAGCCTAAAATTTACAAAAAACCAAAAGGACACCCAAATGACCGCCGCGACCCTGCTTTCTTGGCTAAATTTCTTTGTCGCCGATGTGCGAGACGGCTTGGGACCCTTTCTTGGCGTGTTTTTAATCCAAAACGGCTTTGGCGAGGCAGACATCGGGCTCATCACAAGCATCGCTAGCATCGCCGCGCTCACGCTAGGCGTGCCCTGCGGCATTTTGGTGGATAAAACGCGCCACAAAAAGCAGCTCATCGCCGCTTTCATCGCCCTCATCGTGCTCGCCTGCACTCTCAACTACTTCCGCCCGTCCTTTGCCTTCACGCTCGCCGCGCAGCTCGCCGCCGCACTCAGCGGGGTGTTTCTCGCGCCCGCGTTCGCCGCCATCACGCTTGGCATTATGGGCACGCGCCGCTACGCCGCACAATGCGCGCGCAACGAAGCCTTCAAGCACGCGGGCACGGTCTTTGGCGCGGCTTTGGGCTTTGTTTTCGCCTTTTATTTTGGGATTGCGAGCATTTTTGTCATCACGGCGGTGCTTGGGGCTTGCTCGCTCGTGGTTTTAGCGCTAATTCGCAGCGGCGACATTGACGATAGCGTGGCTTGCGGCGCGGCAAAAACCCGGCAAAGTACGAAAATTTGGGCTTTGCTTTGCGACAGGCACGTGCTTTTTTTAAGCGCGGTTATGTTTTGCTTTCACCTCAGCAACGCCGCGATGCTGCCGCTTTTAAGCCAGCGCGCGCACGCTATGGGGGTGGATTCTAGCGGGGCTTACGCGGCTGCGACTATAATTATCGCGCAAAGCACGATGATACTCGTGGCGTTTGTGTGCGGGAAACTTGTGGCGAGGGGTGAAAATTCGGCGACTACGAATTCTGCGCCGAGTGCTGAAAATTTGGGGGCTGCGGCGGATTTGGGAGGAAAATCGAATTTGAATAATAATGTAGAAAATTTGGCGGAAAATTCACGGAATTTAGCTCAAAATTCACAAAATTCCGTGAATTTAAGTCAAAATTTGCAAGAAAATTCACAAATTTTAGCACAAAACTCAACTCAAAATTCAGCGCAAATTTCGGCAGAAAATTCGCCCCAAAAATCCCCCGACAAACTCGCCTTTAAAGTCTATTTTTGGCTATTTTTCGCCTGTTTTTTCGCCCTAATCATCCGCGCGATAATCGCCGCAAACTTCGCAAATTTGGGCGCGATGGTGTGCGTGCAGATTTTAGATGGCGTGGGTGCGGGCGTTAGCGGCGTGATTGTCCCCATCATCGTGGCATTTATGCTGCGCGGCAGCGGACACATAAACGCAGGGCTTGCGGCGGTGCTGACCTTCGGCGGGCTTGGCGCGGCGTTAAGCGGCGGACTTGGCGGGTATTTCGCGCAGTTTCACGGCTACTTCGCCGCCTACGCATTTTTGGGCTTTGTCGCCGCCGCAGGACTTGCGCTGTGGCTCTTTGGCAGCCGCTTTTTGCTCGTTAAACAAAGCTCGGTATAATCGCAAAAATACACTTTTATACTATAAGGAAATTAAATGAATTATTTTTTATCCCAAAGCATAGAATTAGCAAATACAAGAAATTACCTTGATGAATTATTTCGCGTTTATCCTATGAGCCCTGATACTTTGCGCGAGATTGATGAGCAAAAATGGGCAGTGTTTGAGAGGGTTTTTAGCCAAGATAATCAAGCCAAAATCATAGAATCCTTGCTTGATTTTGAGCTTTTTCCCATAAAGGATTCTTATGTGGCTTATTTGCGCCGCGATAAAAGTGCCATAGCTCGCAACCCGCTAACCATCGCTAGACTTTGCGGACGGCTTAAAGAAATGGGGCTAAATGAAATCTATAAAAATTTATCTCAACCAAAAGAAACAAACAGACAAATAGGACCGCTCTTTAAAAGATGGGTAAATAGCGGTGCTTTGGGCGTCAAACCCCTGCCTTTAAGCGAATTTCAAAGCACGAAAAATAATGCTATTTTAAATGCTTCGGATACTACTATGCAACATTTTGCGAGTGAATTTTTGGGCTACACAAATCAAAAAGGGCTAGACTTTATCGCTAAATTTAATGGTAAAATTATCATAGGCGAGGCGAAGTTTTTAAGCGATTTTGGTGGGCATCAAAATGCGCAGTTAAATGACGCGTTAAATCTTTTAAATGCAAAAATTTTAAACAAAAATGTCATAAAAATCGCCATTTTAGACGGCGTTTGCTATATAAAAAATAACGGCAAAATGTTTGAAACCCTTACAAATCATAACGATAAAAATATCTTTTCGGCACTGCTTTTGCGGGATTTTTTGTATCAGGTGTGAAATGCTAAAACTATTTAAAAAGCTAAAAACCCCACAAGAATTTTTACAAGATTTAGCACAAGAAAGCATTGAATTTAGGGAGTATTTTAAATTTAAAAACAAAAAAGATAACGATAAATTCACAAACGAAAACCTACTCATCTTTGGCGATAACCTAAACGCAATGGCGTTTTTGCTACAAGAAAAAGGACTAAAAAGCGCTGTGGATTTAATCTACATTGACCCGCCCTTTGCCACAAATAACACATTTAGAATGGGTAGCACCATAAGCGCAAGTTTAAGCGAAAATATCGCTTATGATGATAAATTTAGCCTTGAATCCTATTTAGAATTTTTATATTACCGCCTTATTTTAATGCGCGAAATGATGAGCGAAAAGGGTAGCATTTATGTGCATACGGACAGCAAAGTGGGGCATTATGTGAAAATTTTATTAGACTTTATCTTTGGTAGAGAGCATTTTATAAACGACATTACGCGCATAAAATGCAACCCCAAAAACTTCGCTAAAAAGGGCTATGGTAATGTTAAGGATAGCATTTTATTTTACGCAAAAAATAATAAATTTATATGGAATGACATTAGCGAAAAAGTAAGTGAAAGCGACCTTGCAAGGCGTTTTAATAAGCGCGATGAAAAGGGTGCTTACACTACCATTCCGCTGCACGCACCGGGCGAAACAAAAAACGGCGAAAGCGGACAAGAATGGAACGGACTAAAACCCCCAAGTGGTAGGCATTGGCGCTGTTCGCTAAATGAGCTTGATAGATTGCAAAATGATGGGCTAATCGAGTGGAGCAAAAACGGCAATCCTCGCAAAAAAATCTACGCAAAAGACTACACGCACAAAAAAATCCAAGATATTTGGGAGTTTAAGGATGCGCAAAAGGTGCTTTATCCCACACAAAAAAACGCCGCTTTGTTGCGCCAAATCATCGCTATGAGCTCAAATGAAAATTCACTTGTGATGGACTGCTTTTGCGGCGGCGGTGGCTTTTTGCGCGAAGCGTTTAATTTAAAGCGAGCGTTTATCGGCGTAGATTCTAGTGCGGAGGCAATCAACATTAACAAAGAGTGGATAAAACAAAATAGCTGTGAATGCGCCTTTTTAAGCAAAATATCGCAAGAAAAATTCCAAAGTGAAATCATTGCGGTATAAGCGAGAATTTTTATGCTAGCTTTCATCATTTTTACGCTCACACTTTTGGGGATTTTGTTTCGCCCATTTAAGCTTAAAATTTGGGTTTTTTCAAGCCTTGGTGCGGGGGCGGCGATTGCCGCACAACTCGTGGATTTTAGGGATTTACGCACGATTTTCTCGCTCATTTGGGACAGCGCACTCACGCTCATCGCTTTAATCGTCATTAGCTTTTGTTTGCAGGCTTTGGGTTTTTTTGAGTGGCTGATTTTTTACACCCTTAAAATCGCGGGCAAAGTCTCATTTTCAGGGGGTTTAAAGGCAAATAAAAAGGGGCAAAATTTAGGCAAAAATTCGACTAAAAATTTACCAAATTTAGTAAAAAATTCCACTTCAAATTTGCAAATTTTAGCCACAAATTCAGCCGCAAATTCACAATCTTTGGCAGAAAATTCAACTTTAATTTCACAGAATTTAATCAAAAATTCAACCCAAAATTTAAGTGAAAATTCACAAAAATCCGTGAATTTAACTCAAAATTTGACTCAAAATTCACAGAATTTGGCACAATTTTCTATAAATTCACAAAATTCCGTGAATTTAAATCAAAATTTCGCTATAAATTCACAAATTCTAACCCAAAACGCCCAAAATTCACAATTTCCAAACCTCACAAACACCGCCGAAAATACAAACGAAAGCACCAAAATTTACGCAAATTTAGCCCAAAACACCGCCGAAAATCCACAACTTTCAGCCCACCAAAAAACCCTAACCATCCCCGCCAAAACCCTATTCATCGCACTTTGCGCACTCACATTTTTTTGCACGGCGGTGCTAGCAAATGACGGAGCGATTTTGATTTTAACGCCTCTCGTTTTGGGGCTTTTTTTGCGTGCGCGAAACGCCACGCCATCGCAGCTCATCGCCTTTTTGTTCGCCACAGCCTTCATTTGCGATAGCAGCTCAAACGCCCTAATCATCAGCAATCTCAGCAATATCATCACCGCAAACTACTTTAAACTAGACTTCACAGACTTTGCCCTTAAAATGTTTTTGCCAAATTTACTCGGTTTCGTCGCCGCCCTCGCACTCTTTTTGCTCGTTTTTCGCAAGGCTTTACGCGGCAAAATAGCCTTTCGCACCCCCACCACGCCCAAGCTAAAAGGGCGTTTTTTCGCCCTTTACCTCGCACTTTTGCTGCTTTTTGTGGCTAGCTTTTTCATCTCGCGACATTTCGCGCTGCCACTTAGCGCAAACTGCGCCGTGCTCGCACTTTGCTTGCTTTTTGGCGTGGGCGTAAAATCTCGCAAAAAGGCACTCAAATGCCTAAAAAACGCGCCCTTTGGCATCATCGTTTTTAGTTTTGGGCTTTTTGTCGTGGTTTTTGCCCTTGCAAATTTGGGCTTTGAGGCGCACTCAAACGCCCTTTTATCCACGCTTTCGCAAAGCGAACTTGGCGCGATTTTTGGCGTGGGCGCACTCTCCACGCTTGGTTCAGGCATTTTCAACAACCTACCTATGGTGCTTTTTGGGGATTTGATGCTTGGGGATTTTTTCGCAAATTTCATCGCCGCTGAAAACGCTGAATTTTTCGCGGCAGATTTTCGCCAAAAGCTCATCTACGCGCACTTGCTCGGCTGCAATATAGGTGCAAAACTCACGCCCATAGGCTCACTC
>CAVJSG010000145.1:1169-5330 GCA_963651895.1 Campylobacteraceae bacterium | reverse complement strand
AAATTGTGTCATTGTGAGCATTGAGAAAAATGCTTGCAATGATGAATTTCTTGGATTTTCGCAAGACTCGCAAAAAAACAAGCTAAAATTATTAGTATTTTATTATAAGAGTTAAATCTAACAAATATCAATGAAATTTTAAACAAGTGCGAATTTCCCCCAAACTTTCAAAATAGCCAAATTTTTTCTCGAAAAAATTTAAAAAAATTTGTATTTTAGCGCTAAATTTAAGTTTATTTTATATTCGCTATGGAGATTTGCGAGACAAAAAGCCCTATAAAGCCAAAACGCACTGCGTGTGAAGTGGATTTGCTTTACTGATAAATCGGTGCAATGATGAGTGGCTTGATTTCACCCAAATTTTCACTCTTTTTGATAAATTCTGTCCTAGTTTAAAAATTCTTAAAGAAAAAAGGCTATAATTACGCACCAAAATTCACAAGAAAGGACAAATTTTGAAAGAAAGAACCCTATCTATCATCAAGCCAGATGCCGTAAAAAAGGGCGTTGTGGGCAAGATTTTAGACCGCTTTGAAAGCAACGGCTTGCGCGTGGCGGCACTGAAAAAGGTGCGGCTGAGCGAGAAACAGGCGGGCGAGTTTTACGCTGTGCATAAAGAACGCCCATTTTTCAAGGATTTGGTGGAATTTATGACGAGCGGGGCTGTGGTGGTGAGTGTCTTGGAGGGCGAAAACGCAGTGGCTAAAAACCGCGAGCTGATGGGCGCTACAAACCCCAAAGAAGCCGCAAAAGGCACTATACGCGCGGATTTTGCCACTAGCATTGACGCAAATGCCGTGCACGGCAGCGATAGCCTAGAAAATGCCAAGACAGAAATAGCATTTTTTTTCAAAAATGACGAAATTTTGTAAATTTTAAGCAAAATTTTGCTAAATTTACGGACGAAAAATGAAAATCGCTTTTTCAAAACTCGGCGCAGTTGCTTACCCTTTCAAGCTAAACCTCGAAAATGTGGTGTTTGAGGGCGAGTTAAGGAAAAAAAGTCCCACGCTTGCAAGCGTAGCGATGAGTATGAAAGGCTTTGTTTATAGGCTTTGCGACTCTTGCGGGTGCGAAATGGAGCTTGAAATCGATGAGAAAATCGAGCTTCTAGCAAGCGATGGCATTTACAAGGACGAAAACGGCACGCTTAGCGATGTCGTAGAGTTTTTGGACGCTCAAATAGACTTAATCGAACTAGCCCTAAGCGAGCTAGAAAGCCATTTGAGCGGGTATTTTTATTGCAGCGAATGCGAAATTCAACACAAAGGATAAACAATGGCAGTTCCAAAGAGAAGGGTTAGCAAAACCCGCGCAGCAAAGCGCAGGACGCACTACAAGGTGAGTTTGCCTATGCCCATCAAAGACAAGGACGGCACTTACAAGATGCCGCACCGCGTCAATCCATTGACAAAAGAGTATTAGAGATGATAAGCATTGCCGTAGATGCGATGGGTGGGGACTTTGGCGAAAAGCCCATCTTAGAGGGGCTTTGCGAGGCTTTGAAACAAAAGCCTTTCAACGCCATTCTAGTGGGACCTCGTGCGCTTTTAGAGCCACAAATTCCGCAGAATTTGCGTAAATTCATAAGCTACGAGGAAGCCAGCGAGGTTTTCGCTATGGAGGAAAGTGCCACAGACTCGCGCAAGCACAAGGAAAGCACCATTTATAAGGCTGTGGAGCTTTTAAAAAACGGCAAAGCCCAAGCTGTCGTATCCGCTGGGCATAGTGGGGCGAGTATGAGCCTAGCCACGCTGCTTTTGGGCAGGCTCAAAGGCGTCTCGCGCCCAGCCATAGCCACTTTGATGCCAAATGTCGTGGGCAGGACGCTTGTTTTGGATGTGGGGGCAAATACGGATTGTAAAAGCGAAAACCTCTTTCATTTCGCTGTGATGGGCGAGGCTTACGCGAAGGAAGTGCTAGGCATAGCCAAGCCCCGCCTAGCCTTGCTTTCAAACGGCGAGGAGGAAAGCAAGGGCAATGAGCTCACCAAAGAGGCGCACAAGCTGCTTAAAAAAATGCCAAATTTCGTAGGCAACGGCGAGGGGCGCGACATCTTTAACGGCAAAATCGATGTGCTAGTGTGCGATGGTTTCAGCGGCAACATAGTGCTAAAAGCCACTGAGGGCACGGCGACAGCGATATTTGAGATACTCAAAAGCTCCATAAAATCATCATTTCTCGCTATGCTGGGCGCACTTTTGCTAAAAGCCAGCTTCAAAAAGCTCAAAAAGCACATCGAGTGGCAAGAGTATGGCGGCGCGCCGCTTTTGGGCGTGAATGGCTGTGTCATCATTAGCCACGGCAAAAGCGATGCGCGAGCCATTAAAAACGCTATGTTTCAGGCGCTGAAATTTAGCGAGTCGCGCATAAATCAAGTTATAGAAAGCGAGCTTGCTGAATTTGCAAAATAAAAATCCCAAATTTAGCGGTGTTTGCGGCTTTAAAAACGACTCGGGGCGTGAAAATTCGCAGAATTTAAACGGCGAATTTAAGGGCGCGGCTTGCGAAAATTCAAAGCGTAAATTCAAAGGCTGTGAATTTGGCGGTAAATTCAGCGAATTTAAAATCGAATTTGGCGGCGGCAGAGCTTTTGAGAATTATGCAAAGCGTGAAAATTCACAAAGCGAGAATTCGCAAAATTTAATGGTAAATTTAGTGAATTTAAAGCCAAAATCAACGGCAACTCACAAAATTCACAAAGGCGGCGAAGTTGAGTGAAAATTCCAAAAAAGCCAGCCTCAAAAGCATAGCCGCCTACGCGCCTAGGCGCATTTTAAGCAACGCCGACTTTGAAAAAATGGTAGATACCAGCGATGAGTGGATTACCAAACGCACGGGCATCAAGGAGCGGCGCATCGCCGCGCAGGGCGAATTTGCGAGCGATTTGGGCACAAAGGCAGCCCAGCTAGCCATAGCACGCGCGAATTTAAAGCCCGCCGACATAGACGCCGTGCTTTGCGCTACCCTCAGCCCTGATTACTTCACTATGCCATCCACAGCCTGCCTAATAGCCGCGAATTTAGGCTTGCAGGGCGTGGCGGCTTTCGATATTTCCGCAGCTTGCGCGGGTTTTATCTATTTGCTGCAAGTCGCAAAGGCACTTGTGGAGAGTCAAACCTACCGCAATGTCCTTATAATAGGAGCTGAAAAGCCTAGCTCGCTTATGGACTACACAGACCGCAGCATTTGCGTGCTCTTTGGAGACGGCGCTGGTGCTGGCGTGGTGAGTTTGAGCGAAAAAAACCACATCATAGATGTGCATACGGGCGCAAATGGGGACTTCGCGGGGCTTTTAAACACGCCAAGAGCTGATAGAGCGAGCCTTGCCGCGCCTTTATCTATGCAGATGAGGGGCAATGAAGTCTTTAAAATCGCCGTGCAAACCTTGCAAAACAGCGTGGAGCAAATTTTGGCAAAGAATAAAATCAACCCCCAGCAAATCGACCTTTTCATCCCACACCAAGCAAATTTGCGCATAATAAAAGCCGTGCAAGAAAGGCTGAATTTAGCCGATAATAAATGCGTGCTAACCATAGCGAAATTTGGCAACACAAGCTCCGCGTCCATTCCTATGGCGATGAACGAGGCTTATGAGAGCGGGAGGCTGAAAAATGGGCATTTGTGCCTACTCGATGCCTTTGGCGGCGGCTTTGTGTGGGGTTCTGCCTTACTAAAATTCGGCGGCGAGGCTTTGAAATAATCGTAAAAATTTGTGAGCAAATTTGAAACACGCCCAAAAAATTTACTTCATTTGAGAAAAATTTTCGCAAATTTTTTTCTCATCATTTACCATTTTTGTAAGAAATTTAGTCTATAATCCCAAAAAAAGAATTTCGCAGAAAAATTCGCAAGTATTTCACAGAAAGATAAAGTTACGCAAAATAGCATTCGCAAAGACTTTGGCGAAAATTCATCACAAAGATTTACAAGCAAAAATTCCACCAAAAAGAGGTCTTATGGAGAAAAAACAAAGGACGCATATCCCTGTGGAGGGGTATCAAATCGAGGATTTAAAGGTGATGGACCTAGATAGCCTCACCAAAATCGCAAACGAACTAGGCATCGAAAATCCCAGCGAATTTCGCAGGCAGGAGCTGATTTTCGAGATACTGCGCACGCAGACGAAGGCTGGGGGCTACATACTTTTCACGGGTATTT
>CAVJSG010000145.1:0-1159 GCA_963651895.1 Campylobacteraceae bacterium | reverse complement strand
GAGCGAGGGCTTTGGCTTTTTGCGCGCTATGGACTCAAATTTAAGCGACAGCCCAAATGACGCCTATGTCTCAAACTCGCAAATTCGCAAATTCGCTCTGCGCGTGGGCGACATCGTTACGGGGCAGGTTAGGGAGCCAAAGGAGCAGGAGAAGTATTATGCGCTGCTTAAAATCGAGGCGATAAACTATGTTCCGTTGCAAGAAGCAAAGGAGCGACCGCTCTTTGACAACCTCACGCCCATTTTCCCCACCGATAAAATCAAGCTCGAATACGACCCCAAAAAGCTCACAGGGCGGGTGCTGGATTTATTTACGCCCATAGGCAAGGGGCAGCGCGGGCTCATAGTGGCGCCGCCTCGCACGGGCAAAACCGAGCTGATGAAAGAACTAGCCGCCGCCATCGCGCGAAACCACCCCGATATGCACCTCATCGTGCTTCTAGTCGATGAGCGCCCTGAGGAGGTTACGGATATGCAGCGCTGTGTCAAGGGCGAGGTTTATAGCTCGACTTTTGACTTGCCAGCCTCGAACCACACGCGCGTAGCCGAGCTTGTCATAGAAAAGGCAAAGCGTATGGTAGAGATGGGCAGCGATGTGATTATCTTGCTTGATAGCATCACGCGCCTTGCGAGGGCTTATAACACCGCTACGCCAAGCTCGGGCAAGGTTTTAAGCGGCGGCGTGGATGCCAACGCCTTGCACAAACCCAAACGCTTTTTTGGCGCGGCTAGAAATATCGAATTTGGCGGCTCGCTCACCATAGTGGCTACCGCACTCATCGACACGGGCTCGCGTATGGATGATGTGATTTTTGAGGAATTTAAGGGCACGGGAAATAGCGAAATCGTTCTCGACAGAAGTATCTCCGACCGGCGAATTTACCCAGCTGTAAATATCGTAAAATCAGGCACTCGCAAAGAAGAGCTTTTGCAAGGCGAGGAGCAGCTGCCTAAAATTTGGGCTTTGCGCTCGGTGATTTCGCAGATGGATGACTCGGAGGCTTTGAAATTCCTTTTCTCAAAGATGCTAAAAACCGAAAACAATGTGGAATTTTTGTCGATTATGAATGAAAATTAAACATTTTTTAAATTTACGGGGCTTTGCTTGTTTAAAAAGGCTCTTTTTTTAAAAAAGTATTGAATTTTTGTCATTCTGAGC
>CAVJSG010000144.1:4368-5335 GCA_963651895.1 Campylobacteraceae bacterium | reverse complement strand
GTGATAATATCGACTTGATAATTGTTTAAGGGCTTTTTTGATATATAACCTGACTTCTGCCTATGTTCAAAACCATTTTTTTCTAAAAATTTTTTGATTTTTTTTATATGTTGGAAAATTGTTTCTTTGCCTCATTGGCAGTTTTGAGAAAAACCAGAGTAAAGAAATAAGGCTGTTTTTTGGTGAAATAATCCCTATAATTCATACTTTAAAGCTATAAATTCGCACCACATTGCTTAAAAATTATTCAAAAACAGCTCGACAAAATAGAAATTCTGTAAATTTTTGCGGAATTTGCCAAGAAATAAAAATTCCCTTTTCATTATACCAAAAGCATCAAAATTCATATTACAATCCTCTCAAATGTTCCCAGCAACTAATAAGACTTCAATAGGGCTTCGCTAAGCGATAGGTGGATTGGGTCGCCTAATAAAAGCTCTCGTTTCTATCCTTTACGCTTTTTACTAGATATAAAAAGTACAGCAAACCATAAATTCTAGCCCTTTAAAGCTGAATTTATAGTGCTTTGCTTGGATGTTTTTGGCGTTTAAATTTACGCGTGTGGTGGCAAGGCGGATTTTATTATCGGCGGTAAAGCCTACCTTGTCGAAGTCGGCGAAGCCTAAATTTAAGAGTTTTATTAAGGCTTCTTTGGCGGTGAAAATGCGGTAGAATTCGCCGAGTTTCGCGGCGTTTTGGGCGTTTAAAACGCGTATTTTTTCGTGGGGGTTGAAGCAAAAATCCATCACCGCGGCGGTGTTGCGAGGCTTTATGCACTCGATGTCAAAGCCGATTTTAAAGGGTGCGGCGGCAAGTGCGACAAGTGTGCCGCTGTGCGACAAACAAAGGTGCAGCTGCGTTTTGCGCCACTTTTTTTCTAGCTCGTCTCGCGTTTTTTTTAAATTCAAATTTTTCGCAAAATCACCCTTGAAATTCGCCAAATTCAAATTTGAATTCGCCCCAAATT
>CAVJSG010000144.1:0-4358 GCA_963651895.1 Campylobacteraceae bacterium | reverse complement strand
CCCTTGATGCACGAAATTTCAGCGAGTGCGCCAAATTTACTTCATTTGCAAATCGTTCGCACTCGTTTTCAAAAAGCAGATTTTCGCTGAAAAACTCGCCCAAAGATAGAGTGCCAAAAAATAGCGAAATTCCCTCGTCAAAATCACGCCTGAATGCGCTAAATTCATTCATTTTTTGCCTTAAAATTTATGATTTTGTGGATTGCCACGCGGTTTTTTTAAAACCGCTCGCAATGACGGCAACAGCCCAAAAATTCACGCTTTTATGGCAAATGCCACAGCTTTTTGGAGTATGGATTGCCACGCGTTGCGTTCGCAACGCTCGCAATGACGAATTTGCTGTTTTCGAGCGCGATTTTGTGGGCGTTTATTTTGCCGATAAAAGTCGTTTTGTTTGTCAAATTTAAAGCCATTTGTGTTATAATAGCCAAAAATTTTTAACAAAGAGGGACGATGCTACCAAGCTATTTTAGGGATTTGCGCGCGGTTGAGGCGAAGTTTGAAGCCCAAAAAATCGCCTTTTCGCCGCTGTGCTTTTGGGCGATTAACGCTATGCTCGCAAACGGCTTGCTGCGGCTCGTGGAGAGCTACGGCGAGGCGGGCGTTTGTAGGGGTGAGCTGGCGCGAAAGGGCGGATTTGACGAATACAGCGTGAATTTGCTCACTGAAATCGGGCTTGGGATGGGGGTTTTTAGGCTCTGTGGCGCGGATGAAAATGAGAATTTAGGGGCGAAAAATGGCGCAAATTCCGCGACAAATTCGCAAAATTTAAAATCACAAATTTCGCCAAAAAATTCAACCCCAAATTCACAAAAAACGAGCGCAAATTCTGCCCAAAATTCAAATTTAAACGCCAAAAATTCACAAAATTCAACCGCCCCAAATTTCGAGCAAAATTTAACTCAAAATCCCGCCCAAAATTCAAATTTAAATCCCCAAAATTTCCCCCTCAAACTCGGCAAAATCGGCTGGTTTTTGCTCCACGATGAGCTCACGCGCGTGAATTTCAACTTCGTCCGCGACATTTGCTACGAGGGCGCAAAAGAGCTTGAAAGCTCGCTCAAAACGCGCTCGCCACGCGGTTTGCGCCATTTTAGCTCGCAGTGGGCGACCATCTACGAGGGGCTATCAACCCTGCCCGAGCCCGCCAAGACGAGCTGGTTTGAGTTTGACCACTATTACAGCGACTGCGCCTTTCCTGTCGTGCTGCCACTGGTTTTCGCTAAAAAGCCGCGCCTAATTTACGACATAGGCGGCAACACAGCCAAATTCGCCATCGCCGCGTGCGAGTTTGACGAGGGCGTGCGCGTGAAAATTTTAGATTTACCAAGCCAAACGCGCCTAGCGTGCGAAAATATCGCAAAAGCAGGGCTAAAAGCGCGCATAAGCACCGAGGATACGGACATTTTAAGCAAGAATTCAGCCCTAAACGGCGAGCCTGACGCGGTTTGGCTCAGTCAGTTTTTGGACTGCTTTTCTTTGGAACAAATCACCTTTATCTTGGGCAAAATCCGCGAAATTTCGCGTCCGCACACCCAAATTTTCGTGCTCGAACCCCTCTGGGACGCGCAAAGATACGAAGCCGCCGCGTTTAGCCTGCAAGCGACCTCGCTCTACTTCACCACGATGGCAAACGGCAAAAGCAAAATGTATGGCTTTGCCGAGCTGCGAGACGCCGTGTGCGCGGCGGGTTTTAGGCTCGCAAACGCCCATCACAACTTGGGCGCGAACTGCTACTCGCTTTTGGAGTTTGCGCGTGCGTAGGGCTTGGGGCGGCTTTTGCGCTGGCTTTGCGCTGGTGCTTGGGCTTTTGGGCGGCTTTGGGGCGGCTGGCGTTTTGGCAGGCTGCGCGAAGCACTATGAGGGCGTTGCTGTGGGGGCGTTTTCGCAGAAAAGTTTTAGCATAAAAAAGGGACAGGTTTATTTGCTTTTTGTGAGTGGGGAGAATTTTCGCGGCGTGAATTTAACGCAAAATTCAGCCACAAAAAGCGAAAATTCAGCGAATTTAAAGCAAAATTCACACGAAAATTCAGCCAAATTCGAATTTGGCGAAAATTCGCAAAAAAATTCACAAAAAACGAGCGAAAATGCCCAAAATTCAGTGGTGCATTTTGTTTTGACGGACGCCTTGGGCGTGCCGAAGTTAAAAAAGGACTTTATAAATGGCAAATTTAAAAGCGTGGCGTTTTTGCCCCCAAATGCTGAATTTGACGAGCTTTTCGTGCAAATTTTGCGGCAAATCGCCGCGCAAAAGGGCGGCAAAATCGAATTTGAATTCAATGGTTACGAGGTAAAAGAGTTATGAAAATCCTGCTCTCACGCCCATCACTGCTTGCCCCGCTTGATTTAAGCGAGCTAAAAACGCCGAATTTGCGGGACTTTGGCGGCTTTTTGGTAAGTCGCTGCGAGGGTTTAAAGCCCCTGCCAAGCGGCGTTAGTGGGCATTTTCACACGCGCACGAATGAGCTTTTATACGGCGCGGCACTGAAAATTCAGTGGCTCGTGGATGCGCTAAAACAGGGCTTTGGGGCGCATAAAATCGCCGCTATCATCGGCACCACAACCACAGGCGTGGAGGAAAACCTGCTCGCGCTGCGAGAAAATAAGGCTTTTGATAACGCAAAGCAAAGCCACGCGAACCCTGCGCTGTTTTTGCGTGAATTTTTTGGGTTAAAAGGCTTGTGTTATGGGGTTTCAAACGCTTGCACCTCGGGCGCAAAGGCACTCATCGAGGGCGCGCGGCTCATTCGCGCGGGGCTTTGCAAGGCTGCCATCGTGGGCGGGGCGGATAGCATAAATACGCTGACTTTGCAGGGCTTCAAGGCACTTGGTATCACGAGCAACGCCCCTAGCCGCGCCTTTTGCGAGGATAGGGAGGGCATAAATATCGGCGAGGCGGCGGCTTTGCTGGTGATGATGAGCGAGGATGCCCTAAAATCCTGCGATGAGCGGGTGCGAGGCGAGTTTAAATGCGAGCTGGCGGGCTTTGCAAGCAACACGGACGCCTTTGCGATGACTCAGCCAAGCGGCGATTTAAATGTAAAAAAGGCACTGCTGGACGAGGCTTTGGGGGTGAATTTGAGTGAAAATTTGGGAAATTTGGGCGAGAATTCGCAGAATTTGGGCAAAAATTTGAGCGGCGGCGTGAATTTAAAGCAAAATTCACGCGAAAATTTGGCGGCTCGTCATTCTGAGGGAGCGACAGCGAGCGAAGAATCCACAGCCGCAGAAAAAAGCGTGAATTTAAAAATGGATTCTTCGCCTTGCATTCGCAAGGCTCAGAATGACGAAAAGGGCGTGAATTCGCAAGCAAATTTTAGCGACAAAGTCGATTATATCTCCGCACACGGCACGGGCACAAAGGACAACGACAGAGTGGAAGCCGAATTCATCGCCGCTTTCTTGCCAAATGTCAGCGCAAGCTCCGTCAAGTCCTTTGTGGGACACAGCCTAGCCGCCTGCGGAGCCGTAGAGGCGGGGCTTTGCGTAAATCTCATCTGCGAGAGTTTGCAAAAGGGCTGCGCGGCTTTGCCCCCGCAAATCTATGAAAACATAGACCCCGCGTTTAGCCCACGCCTGAATTTAGTGCGCGTGGGTGAGAAAAAATGCGTCCGCGCCGCGCTCTCGCTGAGCTTTGCCTTTGGCGGCGACAACGCAGCACTCTACATAAGGGCATTCGATGGGCGTTGAGAGATTTTTGCCCCACAGCGGCGATATGGTGCTGCTTGATAGGGTTGTGAGCCACGACAGCAGCGGCATTTGCACGCAGTTGCTAGTGCGTAAGGATAACGCGTTTTTGAACGAAAAGGGCGAGTTTGAGCTTTATCAAAGCATCGAGCTGATGGCGCAAAGCGTGGGCGTGCTACGCGGACTCGCAAACGAAAATGAGCGCGACAAACTTGGCTTTTTGCTTTCGGTGCGCGGACTTAAAATGCGCAAAAACGCCGTGAAAATCGGCACACTCTTGCGCGTTTGCGCGAAAATTTCAATGCGAGATGAAAACGGCTTTGGGCTTTATGAATGCGAGGTTTGGGAGGTTAAGAGCGGCGAAAATTCACGCGAAAATTCAGCCAAATTCGAATTTGACGAGAATTGCGAACTTTTGGCAAGCGCAAAAATCAGCCTGCTAAATCCAAGCGATGAAATGCTAGAAAAATTCACGCAGTGAAGTTGCGTTAAAACGCGACTTTGTCGCACAGACACTACGCCACGCGGTTTTCAAAACCGCTCGCGATGACGGGTTTCTTGTCATTCTGATCGAAACGAAGTGAAGCGAAGAATCCACACCTAAAATTAAAGATTGCTTTGAATTTGTGGATTCTTCGCCTGCTGTCGCAGGCTCAGAATGACAAATTTAA
>CAVJSG010000143.1:0-5338 GCA_963651895.1 Campylobacteraceae bacterium | reverse complement strand
ACGATGAAGCTAGATTTGTGAAATTTTTTGTCGCAAATTTGGGTTTTTGGGTTGAAATTTGGTGTGGATTTTTTGGCATTTCTAAATTTAAAACGCGTTTTTTAAGAATGGCAAACGCCACAGCTTTTTGGAGTATGGATTTGCACTTGCGCGAGTAGGTCGTTCGCATAGATACCACGCGTTGCATTTAGCAACACTTGCAACGACACATAAACTAAATTTATCTAAAATTTCAGCACTTTTTATGAAAGATATTAAAAAAAAGGACAAAGATGAAAAAAGCCCTTATCGTAGTGGATTTTCAAAACGATTTCATAGACGGCGCGCTTGGTTTTGACAAGGCAAAGCTGCTACAAAGTGAGATTTTAAGGCTCATAGGCGAGTTTGACGGAGACATAATTTTCACGCTGGATACGCACGCGCAGGATTATTTGCAGACAAAAGAGGGGCGAAATCTGCCTGTGCCGCACTGCATAAAGGGCGAGCAAGGCTGGCAAATGCCGCAAAAATTCGCCCCGTATTTAAAAAAAGCGCGAAAAATTTTTGAAAAGGGCAGCTTTGGCAGCCTTGATTTAGCCGCGTTTTTAAGGGAGCAAAATTACGAGCAAGTCGAGTTTTGCGGGCTTGTCTCGCACATTTGCGTTTTTCACAACATAATTTTAGCCTTCAACGCCCTGCCAAACGCGCGGCTCATCTTACACCAAAACGCCACAGCGAGCTTTGACGAGGGCTTGCAAAATCACGCTTTCGAACTTTTAAAAGCCTTTTGGGTGGAGTTTGTGTGAAGGTTATGGATTGTTTCGGCGCGACCTTGTCGCCTAGCAATGATAAATTCCATAAATTTTTCGTATAAAATTCACGGAATTTGCTCAAAATTCACAACCAAGCCTAAATTTTACCCCAAATTCAAACCAAAATTCAAGCACAAATTCGCAAAATTTACGCCCAAAATTCACAAAAAGCCCAAAAATTCACAACTTCCACGCCGAATTTTTACTTAAAGCTTTTCTCCAAAACCTTGTCTATGATGCCATAGTCCTTTGCCTCGCCCGCACTCATAAAAAAGTCCCTGTCGGTATCTTTGGCGATTTTGGCGAGCTTTTGCCCCGTGTTTTTGGCGAGAATTTCGTTCAAAATTTCCTTCATTCGCAGGATTTCGCGCGCTTGAATTTCGATGTCAGTCGCCTGCCCGCGCGCACCGCCAAGGGGCTGGTGTATCATTATGCGCGAGTTTGGCAGCGCAAAACGCTTGCCCTTTTCGCCACAACTAAGCAAAAACGCGCCCATCGAGGCGGCTTGCCCGATGCAAATCGTGCAAACGCTGGGCTTTATGTAGTTCATCGTGTCGTAGATGCTAAAACCGCTGGTGATTACGCCGCCCGGGGAATTTATGTAGAGGTAGATGTCCTTGTCTGGGTCCTCCGCCTCCAAAAAAAGCAGCTGAGCCACGATGCTAGCGGCAAGTTCATCGTGGATTTCGCCGCTAAGCATTACTATGCGGTCTTTTAAGAGGCGCGAGTAGATGTCGTAACTGCGCTCGCCGCGGCTTGTTTTTTCGATGACATAGGGGATATACATTAGTTTTGTCCTTTTTTGTGTGAATTTTCAGTGCCTGCGGCGGTTTTTTTGCCGCCTTTGGCTGAATTTTCAGCCTTTTTTGCCAAATTTTTCCCCGCAGAGCCTGAATTTTCCGCCTTTTTAGGCATAAAAATGTCGTTAAAAAGCTTACTCTCCACAAGCGACATTTTTATGGCGGGCAAAATGCCTTGCTGGCGGTAGCTTTCAAGCAGTGCCTTGGGGTCTTGATTGTAGCGGTAAGCCTCAAAATACACCGCCTGCACCACCTCTTGGTCGCTCACGCTCACACCACGCCTGCGGGCGAGTTCATCCACGATGAATGTGAATTTCACGCTCTTTGTCGCCTCGTTTCTAAATGACTCGCGCTTGGCTTGGTATTTTGCGCCATCGCCCCTGATTTCATCGAGTTCTTGGGGGCTAAACGCGTTAAAAGCCGCGCGAAACTGCACATCCATTTCCTGCTCGACAACGCCGCGTGGCAAATCGAACTCAAATTTCGCCACCAAAGCCTCGCTGAGCTTTTCTTTAAGCTCCTCATTTATGAGTTTGAAAAGCTTTTCGTTTGCTATTTGCTCGCTCAAACGCTCATCTAGCAGTGCCTCGCTAGGATTTGCCTCGTTTGGCAGGATTTTTTTGATGATTTCATCGTTTAGGGCGGGGATTTTTAGTTCGCGGATTTCGTGCAATTTCAGCTTAAAAACCGCCTCTTTGCCCGCTAAATTCGCAGCCCCGTAGCCGTCAGGAAACTTTACCTTAATGTCCCTATTTTCGCCCTCTTTCATCCCAAGCATCCCATCCTCAAAGCCCGGTATGAACTGCTTGCTGCCGATTTCAAGCGTGAAATTTTCAGCCTTGCCGCCCTCAAAAGCCACGCCATCCACGAAACCCTCGAAGTCAAACTTCGCAAAGTCCCCATTTTTCAGCTCTCGCTTGGTTTTTATGGGCTCTGTTGTCGCTAAACTCTTTAAAATCTCTTGTTTTTTCGCCTCGATGCCCTTTTTTTCAGCCTTTGGCGGCGTGAATTTGGGGATTAACGCCTCGTAGCCCTCTAAATTCACGCTAGGCTTAAAGCTTAAAACCAGCTCGGTTTCGATGCCTCCGTCCTTTCGCTCGAATTTTTCAAAATAAGGCTCAGCCACCAGCTCTTTGCTTTGCCTTTTTAGCTCGTTTAACGCTAAATTTACGGCATTTGAGAGCAAATTTTGCTCCGCATCCCTTAAAAGCTCTTTCTCGTAGCGTTTAAGCACCGCACTCACAGGCACTTTGCCGGGGCGAAAGCCGTCCATTTTGACATTTTTGCTCGCTTTTTTGGCGAGGTTTTGTAGCTCCTCGTCTATCGCAGAACGCGGTATTTTCACGCTTGCAGCGGCATTGACGGAGTCTGTTTGTTTTGCACTAACTTGCATAAAATTCGTCCTTAAAAGTGAAATCGAAAGCAAAACTATACCAAAAATTCCTTAAAATTTGCGAATTTTTTCGCTTTTTGTGCTAAAATTTGCGCTTTAAAGGACGGCTATGAAAAAATTTGAGCGCGCTGTAAGCACCATTTTATCGCTACTTGGCGAGGATACAAGCCGCGAGGGGCTGTTAAAAACGCCCTTGCGCGTGCGCAAAAGCCTAGAATTCCTCACCAGCGGCTACGCGCAAAACCCCCACGAAATCTTTGATGGCGCACTTTTTGAGAGCACAAACAACGAAATGGTTCTCGTGCGCGACATCGAGTTTTACAGCCTTTGCGAGCATCATTTGCTGCCCTTTTTTGGGCGCGCGCATTGTGCTTACATCCCTGATAAAAAAGTCGTGGGATTAAGCAAAATTCCACGTCTCGTGGAGGTTTTTGCAAGGCGTTTGCAAATCCAAGAGCAACTCACCGAGCAAATAGCAGTCGCACTTAGCGAAATAAGCGGTGCAAAGGGCGTTGCCGTAGTCATCGAGGCTAGGCATTTGTGCGTGGAAATGCGCGGCATACAAAAGGCAAACGCCACCACCACGACCTCCGCACTGCGTGGGCTTTTTTTAAAGGACGAAAAAACCCGCAAGGAATTCTTTGCGCTCATAAACGCGCCAAAGCAGGTGAGGTTTTGAGAATTTGGGGGAAATTCACGCCGAATTCGTCATTGCGAGCAAATCCGCTAGGATTTGCGTGGCAATCCACACTTTAAAAAGCTGTCGTCTTTACCATTTTTTAAACGCTTTTTAAATTCACGCACTTCCTAAAATAGCCTGCACTAACAGCCTTTCCAAGTATGGATTGCCACGAAGTCGCCTTTGGCGACTTCTCGCAATGACAAATTACCCCACGCCTTTGCACGCCTTGCGAAAAAAGCGTAAATTTTTAATTAAAATTCACGCCACTCAAAAGCCTTTAAAGCTTCTAGTTGGTTAAAAAGCCGACTAGAAAACCCAAAGCCCCCTAAAAACTAAACACATACCTCAAACCCACAGCGTAAGGATACTGGCTTTGCCAATCCTGCTTGGAGTTTTCAGTTGGGTCGATGACAATGTCATCTTTTTGTTTGAGCACTCCAAAGCGGCTGTAAAGCTCTATGCTGTGGTGCTGGGCGATATTTGTGCGCAAGCCAAAATTTACACCCAAGTCAAAGCCGCTTGGTTTGACGCCAGCATTGTCGCCAAAGTCGTTGCTGGCATAGCCAAGGCTTAAACCAGCGAAAAGCCCAAAGTCCAAGCTCTCGCTGCTTACAAAGTTGTAAAGCGCATCGGCATTTGCGCTAATGCCCCAAGACTTGTTTTTGAACTTCATCTCCTCGCCATTAACGGATAATGTTTTGCTGTAATTGCCAAAATCCACCACGCCGTAATACCTAGCACCAAAGCTTGGCGTGAAAAACTGCTTGTAACCAGCCAAAAAGCCATAGCGCACGCCAGATGCCGTCTCGCTCGCACTCAGCGACCCCCAATTTGCCGACATATCCATCGTGAATTTGTTGGCGCTATAACCAACTTGCGCGCCCACGAAGGCACCACTTTCCTCAGCCGCAGCACTCGTAACGCCCGCAGCCACCAAAAGCCCCGCTAATGCAAGGCTCAACTTGAATTTTTTAGTCCTCATAGGACCTCCTTTGAAATGAATTTTTTATCAGTTTGCGCTGACCGAAAAACTAGGGAAAATGTATGAAAAGTTGTGAATTTAATGAGAAAATCCGTGAATTTTGTGAATTTTTGGGGGAAAATTTTGAAAAATAAGCCGTCATTGCGAGGCGACAAAGTCGGCGAAGCAATCCATAATATAAGTTTCGTGAATTTTTGGGTTTTGAGTTTTTGGGTGCTAAAAAGTGCTTTAAAAAACGCTTGGCTAACGAGAGAGAGAGAGAGAGAGAGAGAGAGAGAGTAACCCTCGCCCCACGCCATTGTAGTGTGTTTGCCAAATAACCGCCCATACGCCGTGTTGCCGTGCTATGTGCCGCCCAGCTACGCGCAACGCGTTTGCTTTTCGCAAATCGCCCCACGCTGTGTGGTATGCGCACTTGCCGACACACATTGTAATAATTCGCCCACACCGCCACATTTCGCACGGCGCTTCGCTAGTGTGCGTTTGCGCTGTTATTTGAACTGCTTTCAAGCCTTGTCCTTTTTAAATTTTCTAAAAACGATTTGAAATTATAGCCATAAATTTGTTAATTTTTGCTTAAAAATTTATAAAATTGTGAATTTTTGTGAAATTTACCAAAACTTCCCAAATTTTCGCCCAAAAAATGCCGCATTGTTTCAAATCGTGGATAGCCACAAAAACCGCCTGTCT
>CAVJSG010000142.1:3109-5356 GCA_963651895.1 Campylobacteraceae bacterium | reverse complement strand
GAGCCAAAGGTCTGCATTATCATCGCTTGTGCCGAAATTCTAGCCAATGCAAAAAACCTAAACTCAACCCTTGAAATTTTTGAAAGCGTCTTTCACTTTCGCCCCCAAAAAAGCAGCAAGAAAAAGGGACTTTGCTAATGTATCAGGGCATTTCCTTGCAGTCCGCGCCGCCTTTTGGCGTGGTTTGTGCGTTTTTTATCAACGCTAGTGCCTATCTCATCGTAGCTGGCGTGCTTTTTGCCACACAAAATGTCGCTCTAAACGCCTATTCGCAGCAGCTCATCGCCCTTACGCACTGCTTGGGAGTCGGTTTTTTCGCACTTACGATGTTTGGCGCACTCTCGCAAATGCTACCCGTGCTTGCAAACATACGCTTAAAAGCCCCCAAACTCACTTGCACTCTTACTTTGCTCTTTACAAATGTAGGCGTCATCGCCTTTTTAGCGGCTTTTTTGGGCTTTTTTGATGAAATTTTGCCCTTAAATTCAGCCTTTGCGAGTGCTGGGGGCTTTTTTTTAGTGGCTATGATAGCGTTAGGGCTTGGTGTGGGCGGCTTTGGGCTAGTTGTCCTCGCTCAAATGCTTGCCATAAGGCACTTTAATGCCACCACGCTTTATATGTTCGCCGCTCTCATCGCACTTTTAGTGGGCGTGATTTTTGCGCAGTGGCTTTTGGCGGGCTTTGTGGGCTTTGCACCAAGTGCAAATCGCCTAGTGCTAGTGCTTTGCCACCTCAGCCTAATGCTCTTTGGCTGGATAATGCTACTTATAATAGGCGTGATTTTACAGGTGCTGCCTATGTTTTATGTCGCCCCAAGCTTTGAAAAATCATTCTTTACTCGCATCGTGCCGCTACTTTTTGCCGCACTTTTGGGCTTTTTGGGGCTTTTGTATTTCACAGAGCTTGAATTTACAGACTTTTTGCCCCTATTTTTTGCCGCCATCGCCCTAGTAGTGAGCTTTCACGCTTTGAAAACCCTTAAAAATCGCCGCCGCAAACTCTTTGACTCCACTATGTTTTTGTGGTTTTTTGCCTTCGCAAACCTCGCATTTTCAGGGGTATTTTTCGCGTTGAGCCTTGCAAACGCCATTTTTATGAGCCTTGCCGCACTTTGCTTTGCGTTTGGCTTCGTGTGCTGCATAATCTTTGCGATGTTTTACAAAATCATCCCCTTTCTCACTTGGTTTCACCTAAGCTACGCAGGGGTTTTGAGCCTGCCAAATATGCGCCTCATCGTCCCGCCACTCCTCATCAAAGCTCAAATTTGCGCCTTTTTGCTAGGCTTTTTTCTTTTCGCCACCCAAACCCTGCTAACGCATTTTGAGGGCGAATTTTCGGGCATTTTAAGCATTTTTAGTGGCTTGCAAATTTCAAATTTCATAAATTTTTTAAATTCACTTTGCGGACTCTGCTTTGTTTGCAGCGGATTTTTGCTGATAATCGCCATTTTAAAGGCTTATAAAATCTACCTCGCGGGAATGAAAAGCGCGAAATTTTAGGCTGAATTTGACTTAAATTTGACGAAATTTCGCTTTAAATTCACAAAAATTAGCTAAATTTTAATTTTCTCTAAAAATTCGCCCTAATTTTCTTTACTTTTGGTCTCATTCTGCTCCATTTCCCACGCTTTGATTTCGTTTATTAAAGGCGTTAAATCGTAGGCTTTGATTTTGGCTTCCATTGTGGCAAGATATGCGTCTATATTTTGCGGCGTTAAAATGTGCGTCCCGCTTGCGATGGGCTAAAAAACTGCATTTTAAAATATCTTACTATAAACCTAAAATCGCATTTTTCAAAATATCTCAATAAATTAAAATTTTCTCCAAAATATCCGCTGTCGTTTTGTCTGCGCCTTTGTAAATGTGGCTAGGGTCGCCAAAATCGCTATCAGGCAGCCTCCAAATGAAATTTAGCGGCTTTATGCCAAGGCTTTGCAAGGACGCCAAAAAGCCGTTGTAATCGCGCACAAACGCCGCATTTAGCTTGTCAAAACTGCTTTGATTAAATGGCATTTGGTAGTGAAAAACCTGCACGCCGTTTGCCGCGGCTAGTTCTGTGATTTTGCGCAAGTAAAGCAAAATCAACGCATTCGCCTTAAAGTCGCTTTGCGAGACTTCATAATTATCATCGCTTGCGCCCAAATTTCGCCCATAAAAATAATGTCCGCCGTTTTTATCAAGCTCGTCCATCACTTGCAAATAGCGTTTGTAGCGTGGGTTGCCGCCCACAAAATCTCGCAAAGCGTTG
>CAVJSG010000142.1:479-3099 GCA_963651895.1 Campylobacteraceae bacterium | reverse complement strand
CTCGCCGAGCTTTTTGGCGTTTTGCGCTATTTCTTTAAATTCGTCAAATTTCAAAAAATCAAACTTCACCGCCCTTTCCCAAAAAGTGCCCGCACCCCTAAAATGCTCCGACATATACGATAAAATCAGCACCTTTGGCGGCTTGTTGTGCGCTAAATATCGCTTGAAAGTGTAGTAGCCCTCAATGGCTGTCGTGCCGCCGATGGCGAGGTTTAGCTGCCGTGAATTTTGCGGCACAAAGCCAGCCTTTGCGCGAGAGTCTCCAAGCACTAGCAAATCGGCGTTGTGCGACTGCTGCGCCTTGCGCTCTACATCCACATAAGTGGGATACTCGCTAGGGTGCATATAATGGGCTTTTGCGCCAAGCACAAAGCCAAAAAAAGCAGCATAATAAAGCACGCAAAGCCCAAATGGAACGAGCATTAGCAGAGTATAGAATTTGTGGCGGTTTGTGGGCGTTTTTGTGAATTTCATCGCTGTCCTTAAAAGTTAAAATACAAAAATTCGCTCGTGCGTTCGATGAGATTGAGCGTGTAAAGGCTCGCACACGCAAGGGCGGCGGCAAAGAGTGCTTTTGCAAGTGTGAGCGGAGTTTGCGTGATTTGCACTGAATTTTTGCCCAAAACGCATACCAAAATGGCGATTAAAATGTAAAAAATCGTGTCGTTTCGTCCGCCTATTTGCGCGAGGGTTTCGGGCATTCTGTGGGCTTTTTGTGGCAACTCAACCCACACCACGCCAAACATTGATTTAAGTAAATTCAGCGCGCCTTGCAAATTCTCGGCACGGAAAAATATCCAAGCTAAATTCACAAAATTAAAAGTGATAAGCCAGCAAAGTGCCGAGTAGAGCTTGCTTTGCGTGAATTTTAGGTATTTTGCCATAATGCCGTCATTCTGAGCTTTCGCAGAAAGCGAAGAATCCATTGTTAAATTTTGTGGATTCTTCGGGCTAACGCCCTCAGAATGACGAAATATGGCGGAATCTTGCAATGACGAAACAAACCACGAGTAAATGCGGTGCATTAGCATCGCCACTCCGTGCAAAACGCCCCAAATCACAAAGCCCCAGCCAGCCCCGTGCCAAACGCCGCTTAAAAAGGCGACTATAAAAAGGTTGCGTAAATTTAGGACTTTGCCCACTCTATTGCCGCCAAGCGGGATGTAGAGACACTCTTTGAGGAACCGCCCAAGCGTGATGTGCCACCGCCGCCAAAATTCAGCGATATTGCGCGATTTATAGGGCGAGTTGAAATTCAGCGGCAAAATAATGCCAAACATAAGCCCCAAGCCTATCGCCATATCGCAGTAGCCGCTGAAATCAAAATATAGCTGAAAGGTGTAGGAAAGGCTTGTCGCCCAAGCCTCCGCGATGTTTAGAAACTCGCCTTTTTGGACTACGCCAAAGCCAGCGTCCGCCCATTTGGCGAAGCTGTCGGCGATGAAAACCTTTTTGAAAAGCCCTATGGAAAAGATGAAAAGCCCTTTGGCTAGGAATTCGTAGTTTATGGTTTGGGGCGAAGTTTGTGAATTTTCGCGTGAATTTTCGTTTAAATTCACGGAAATTTGTGAATTTTGGCTTGAATTTGCTGAATTTTGGGCATTTTGTGGCGGCGTGAAGTCGCTTGCAATTCTAGTATCTTGCGCCAGATTTGTGGGTTGCGTAGGAAAATCCGCGCGAGATAAGGCAGGTAGCCTATCGAGCGTGGATTTTTCAAGCTCCCGCAAAGATGGCGTAAGAGACGAATTGCCAAAGGCGGAAAACTGCGGCATCATTTCGCGGTGATGTACTATTGGTCCTGCTATGAGCTGCGGGAAAAAGCTGATAAACAGCGCATAATCAATGAAATTTATGCTTAAATTCTCGCTGATTTCGCCCTTGGCGCGTTTGTAGCAATCATACAAAAAGGCGATTTGCTGAAAGGTTACAAATGACAGCGCGATGGGCAGCAAAATGTGCGGCAGCGGGATTTCAAAGTCCAAATTTGCGAGCTTTGCAAAGGCGTTGAAATTTTCGAGCAAAAAGTCGGTGTATTTGAAAAAGCCAAGTAAGCAAAGGTTGAAAATGACGCCTAAAATGAAGTAGAATTTGGGCGTGAATTTGCGTGAATTTTGGGCTGAATTTTCTTTTAATGGCGCGTTGCTACGAGAGAGAGAGAGAGAGAGAGAGAAGTGCTGCCGCGGCTGTCTTTGCTAAAATCTTGGTTAAAATTTGGGCTTGAATTTTGATTTAAATTTGGGTTTAATTTTTGGTGTGAATTTTGGCTTAAATTTGGGTTAGAATTTCCGCTAAATTCTCCGCTCAAATTTGGGTTTGAATTTCGGCTAAAATCCCTTAAAATCAGCCTTGCCAGCGTGAAATTCACAATTATAGTGCCAAGCAAAATGGGCAGGTATTCTAGCTTAAAATACGCGTAGAAAAAGAGGCTAGCAGCTATCAAAAACACCTTTGCAGCCGTGTAATGTCCGCTGAATTTGGCGTTTTTAAGCAGATGAAACACCGCCCAAACCACAGGCAAAAAGGCAAAGATGAACACAAGGGATGAAAAAACCATTGTTTTCCTTAAATTTTATGTGAATTTTTGGCTACGCCGCGCGGTTTTTTTTTTTTTTCTTTTTTT
>CAVJSG010000142.1:0-378 GCA_963651895.1 Campylobacteraceae bacterium | reverse complement strand
TGCGAAATTTAAGCTAAATTCACTAAATTTAAACAAAAAATTCACGCCAAAAAGCGAAATTATAGCCAAAATTTCCTTAATCAACGGCTTAAATTTAACGAATTTAAAGCTAAAATTACTATAATAAGTCGCAAATTTTAGGGCTTTGCTAAACGCCGCAAAACACTGCAAAGCTAGGCAAAATCACGCTTTTGACAAAGTTGCTAACAAAGGGCGTGTCGCCGTCTAGCAAGGGAAAACGCAGATGAAATAAAATCTGCCCAAAATCCACAACGCCAAAGTGCCTTATGACAAAATACGCCCCAAAAAGCACCACACCGCCGCTAAAAAGCAGGGCAAAAACGGCTAGTTTTTGATGAAATTCACAAAAGTCCTTTA
>CAVJSG010000141.1:0-5367 GCA_963651895.1 Campylobacteraceae bacterium | reverse complement strand
AAAAAAATTCACGCAAAATGAAAGAAGTCAAGGAAAGCAAGGCTGAGTGCAGGGAGTGGCTATTTGAGGCTGATGATATGGAGCAAAATCCCCACAAATACAAGGCTTACAGCGATGTGGATGAGATGTTTAGGGATATTTTGGGGCAGAAAGGGCGAAAATGACTTTAAAAGAGGCTTTGAAGTTAAGCGAAAACGAGCTTAAAGAGCTTAAAAAAGAGCTAAACGAAAGGGCGGCGGCGCAAAGAAATTTGGGCGCTTATGTCGAGCAGTTTTTGGGAGTGCCTTTGAGCGAGTGTGAAAATTCGCAAGAGAATTCACAAAAAGGCGTGAATTTTAGCGGCAGTGGCGAAAATTCCGTGAATTTTGACGAAAATTTACGCCAAAATTCAGTGAATTTAAACGAAAATTCAGCAAATTCGCAAAAAAATTCACAAACCCCCCACAACCCCGCAAACTCCGTTCCCATCGCCATTAAGGACAACATAAGCGTCAAAGGCTGGGCGCTAACTTGTGCGAGCAAGATTTTGCAAGGCTACATAGCACCCTACGATGCCACGGCGATTTTAAACCTTAAAAACGCGGGTTTTACACCCTTTGGGCGGTGCAATATGGACGAATTTGCGATGGGAAGCACCACAGCAAGCTCATTTTACGGCAGGACGCTTAATCCGCTTAATCCCGCGAGGGTGCCGGGCGGTTCTAGCGGGGGCAGCGCGGCAGCCGTTGCCGCAGGACTCGCCCTAGCCGCACTTGGCAGCGACACGGGCGGCTCTGTGCGCCAACCAGCAGCCTTTTGCGGCTGCGTGGGCTTTAAGCCAAGCTATGGGCGCGTTAGCCGATATGGGCTAGCCGCCTACTCATCAAGCCTCGACCAAATAGGCGTTTTAGCGCAAAATGTAACGGATGCCGCCATTTTATATGACGGCATCGCCGGGCACGATGAAAAGGACAGCACGAGCGCAAATGTGCCTTACGAAAAAACCGCGCCAAATTTAAATGAAAATCGAAAATTAACCATAGCCGTGATTAAAAACTATGTCGAACAATGCAGCGATGAAGTAAAATCCGCGCTTTTAAAAAGCATTGCAAAGCTCGAAGCTGCGGGGCATAAGATAGTTTATAAGAGCTTGCAAGATAGCAAATTCGACATTGCAGCCTACTATATAATCGCCACAGCCGAAGCCAGTGCGAATTTAAGCCGCTATGATGGCGTGCGTTACGGGCGGCGCAGCGAAAATTCAGCCCACTTGAAAGATTTATACATAAATTCACGCAGCGAGGGCTTTGGAGACGAGGTAAAAAGGCGCATTATGCTAGGCTGCTTTGTGTTAAGCAGCGGCTACTACGATGCTTACTACATTAAAGCCACGAAAGCTAGGGCTTTAATAAAGGGCAAATACGAGGAAATTTTAAGCGAGTGCGACTTGATTTTTATGCCTGTCGCGCCCACAACCGCCTTTAAATTCGACACACTCAAAAGCCCTATGCAGATGTATTTGGAGGACATTTTCACCATATCCGTGAATTTAGCGGGGCTTGGGGGCATCAGCGTGCCTGTGGGTAAGGACAGCGAGGGCTTAAACATATCCGCGCAGCTTATTTGCAAGGCTTATGACGAGCAAACTTTGCTTGACGGGGCTTTGAGTTTAGAAAAATCAAACTCATAAGGGAGGAAAAATGAAGATAGTAAAAAGGGCTTTGACCTTTGAGGATGTGCTGCTGCTGCCTGCTTACTCGGAGGTGCTGCCAAAGCAGGTGGATATTTGCACGCGACTTAGCAAAAATATCACGCTAAATATGCCACTCATCTCGGCGGCTATGGACACGGTTACCGAGCATCGCACCGCCATAATGATGGCTAGGCTTGGAGGAATCGGCATCATCCACAAAAATATGGACGCGAATTCGCAGGCTAGGGAGATTCGCCGCGTGAAAAAAAGCGAAAGCGGCGTCATCATAGACCCCATCTTTGTGGGCGCAAAAGCCCGTGTGCGTGAGGCTTTGGAGCTGATGGCTGAGTATCATATCTCAGGCGTGCCTGTGGTGGATGATGAGAAAAAACTCATAGGAATTCTCACAAACCGCGATTTGCGTTTTGAGAGCAATGCCGAAAATTTAGTGGAAAATGTGATGACAAAGCCCCCTCTCATCACCGCGCACAAGGGCTGCACTTTGGACGATGCTGAGAAAATTTTCTACAAACACAAAATAGAAAAACTGCCAATAGTAAGCGATAATGGGCGTTTGGAGGGGCTCATCACCATAAAAGACCTCAAAAAACGCAAGGAATTCCCAAACGCTAACAAAGACAGCTACGGCAGGCTTCGCGTGGGCGCGGCTATCGGCGTGGGGCAGTTTGAGCGCGTACGAGCCTTAGTGGAGGCAGATGTCGATGTGCTGGTGCTTGACAGCGCGCACGGGCACTCAAAAAATGTCATCGACACCATAAGGCAGATTAAGGCAGAGTTCCCAAATACCGAGCTAATAGCGGGCAATATCGCCACAAAGGAAGCTACAAAGGCACTTTGCGAGGCTGGGGCTGATGCGGTTAAAGTAGGAATGGGACCGGGCAGCATTTGCACCACGCGCATCATCTCAGGTATGGGCGTGCCGCAAATTTCTGCCATAGATGAGTGCGCGGCTGCTGCAAGGGATTACGGCGTGCCTGTCATCGCGGACGGGGGCATAAAATACTCAGGCGACATCGCCAAAGCCATAGCAGCAGGGGCTCACAGCGTGATGATAGGCTCACTACTAGCAGGCACTGACGAAAGCCCGGGGCAGCTTTTTAGCGTGCAGGGACGCCAATATAAAAGCTACCGCGGTATGGGCAGCCTCGCGGCTATGCAAAGGGGCAGTTCTGATAGGTATTTTCAAGAAGGCACAGCAAGCGAAAAGCTCGTGCCAGAGGGCATAGAGGGGCGCGTGCCTTATGTGGGGAGTCTTAAAAGCGTGGTGCATCAGCTTTTGGGCGGTTTGCGTTCCTCTATGGGCTATGTGGGCGCGGCTGACATAGAAAAATTTCAAGCGAAAGCCGAATTTGTCGAAATCACAAGCGCGGGGCTTAAAGAAAGCCACGTGCACGATGTAACCATCACCCAAGAAGCGCCTAATTACAAGGTGCATCAATGAAAAATAACGCAGAGAGCTTGGATTTTGGGGATTTAAGCGTGAATTTAAATGAGAATTTGGCGGAAAATTCACTGAATTTTGATGATAATTCGCAAAAAATGGGCGAAAATTCCGTGAATTTAAACAAAAATTCACAAAATTTAAGTGAAAAATCTAAAAATTCAGCCGCCACGCAAAAAAATTTACAAAAAATTGACGAAAATTCTGTGAATTTAAGCGAAAATTCACAGAATTTCGAGCAAAATCTAAAAAAAGCAAACGAGGCTTTGCAAAGGCTAAATGACAAGGATTTGAGCCTTGATGAGAGCGTGAAAATCTACAAAGATGGGCTTTTGCACATAGAAAACGCCCGCAAAGCCCTAGAAAAAGCCAAGTTAGAAATAGAGAAAATCGATGAGTAAGATAGCGGCTTTACAGCTTGACACCCTGCCATTTAGCGATTCGCGGCTTGATTATTACTTAAAAGCGTGCAAGGATAGCGGCGCGAGCCTTGTGGTGCTTGGCGAATATGTGCTAAATAGCTTTTTTACCGAGCTTCGCGCTATGTCAAAAGAGCGCGTTAAAGAACAGAGCGAGGCTAAAAGGGCTAGTTTAATGGAATTTGCCCGTAAATACGAGCTTGAAATCATCGCACCCTTTGTAAGCGTGGAAAAATCAGGCTTTAAAAAGCTTTGTTTAAAGATAAGCCCCACAGAAACGAAGTCTTACGAGCAGCAAATCCTAATGCCCTACGCCCACTGGGATGAAAGCGGCTTTTTCGCAAACGAGGCGGCGAATTTAAAGCTATTTTGCTTTACTCACGAGCGGCTAAAATGCGCCTTGCTTATGGGCTTTGAGGCGCATTTTGACGCCTTTTGGCAGCTCATTTTGCGAAAAAAACTAGACCTTGTAATAATGCCTTGTGCGAACACCTTTGCGAGCACACAAAGGTGGCGAGAGTTGCTTAAAACCCGCGCATTTTTAAGCTCCACGGCGATTTTGCGCGTAAATCGCATCGGCAGCGCAAAAAGCGGCGATGAGGCGTGGGAATTCTACGGCGACAGCTTGTTTGTGGATGCTTTCGGGCAAATCAAAGAGGCGTTAAGCGATAAAGAGGAAATGCTAATAGTAGAGGTGCAAAAAGCTGTTGAAGCCAAGAAAACTTGGGAATTTGAGAAAATCGCCAAAAAATTTGAGTGAATTTCTTATAGCTTTTGCGGCGTGAATTTTTAGTTGTCGCCCGCTATCAAACGCCCTAATTTTAGCGTATCTCTCGCTTGTTTTTTGGCGATAAAGCACTTTTGCGGGGCTTGACAAACTATTTTGTTTAGCCCACGCCCGCAAAAGCACTTTCTCATCCTTTCATCCGCACCATTTACTTTTTGTTTTTGCACGAAATCCCCATTTTGCCGCACTTTCAAGCCGATTTAAAAAAAGGCGAAATTCGTTTTTGGCAACCTTTTGGCAACCATTTTTTTTAAAAAATACACATTTGCCATTATCTTATTTGTTTCATATTTTTGTAGCTATAAAGTATATGAAACAGCGCAACAAGAGAATGTAAGTGGAGCAAAGTGCCAAATCGCCGCATTATATACCATAATCTACAATAGACCAAGCCCTATTTTAGCATATGCAAAAATATATGCTAAAACAAGCAGACGCGGTTCTGCTAGAAGCAATAGAAACTTTGAAGCAGTTTCAAAGTTTGCTATCGGCATCCCAAGAATTTCTTGTGGAAATTTACAAAAAGGGCGGATTATCCACTATCTCCGATGACTTTCGGGATGAGATAGTCCAAAGCGTTGCCAAATTATTTGTGAACAAAATCGCAAAAAAATGGCTTTGCCTAGCGTGGCTAATGAAAACGAAATAAAGGGGCGCACAAAAGCTGCTATCCAAAGCTAAACATTGAAAAAGGCTTTAAAGTGGCTATGCTGCACGGAAATTTCTCGCTCACACACAAGGACATAAAGCTCTTTGAAAATGTGCTTTTGGCGGTTTTGAGAAAACCAAAAGCGGCAGAGTAAGGCGTTAGGGCGGGTTTTTTGGCGTGAAATTTTCCTAGAATTCGTGCTTTGAATCAATAAATTCGCACTGAAAAAAATTTTTAACTCACTCCAAGGCTAAAATCTAAATTTTCTCAAAATATGCTACAATAACCGCGCCCAAAAAGGCGTAAAATTCAACAAAAGGCAGCCCAAATGAAACCCACGACACCCGCCACCACAAAGCAAGACAAAACACAAACCAA
>CAVJSG010000140.1:0-5374 GCA_963651895.1 Campylobacteraceae bacterium | reverse complement strand
GTGGGGGCGTGGCAATTTATACTTTAAAAAGCTGTGGAATTTGCTATTTTAAGAAGCGTAGTTATACGCCTTTTTCGTTATTTAACTTTAACTTTCTCGCCAGCTCCACGCAAGCCCTTATACTAGGCTTTTGTGGCATAAAAATTTGCGGCGAATTTTGCGTTAAATTTGACGAAATTTGCTCTAAATTTGGAGAAATTTGCGCTGAATTTGGCAAATTTTGTGAATTTTCTAGTAAATTCTGTGAATTTTTTTGTAAATTTTGCTTGTCGCATTTTTCGCTTAAAGCATTTTTTAAATCCAAATTTTTCACACTAAATTCGCTTAAATTTGCGCTTTTTAAATCCTTTTCATCCCCAAATTTCTGCTTTAAAATCTCCCCCAAAGCCCCAGCAGTGCTTTGTCCTATGGCTATGATTTTATCGTTTTGTGCGATTTTAAAATGCGCCAAAAAATTGCGCACACTTGACGGGGCGGTAAAGATAAAAACCGCGGGGCGTTTTAGCACAAAGCCCTGTGGAGGCGGCTTTGGAGCGTTTTCATAAGCCACAACCTGCTTTAAATTCACGCCCGCGCTTAAAAGCACTTCGTCTAAATTCGAGGCGATTTTCGCCGCCCTTAAATACAAACATTTTTTGCCCTTTAACTCATCCTTAAAAGCCGCCGCTAAGTCCTTGCCGTAGGCTTTGGGCGGAGTTTTTATGTGCGTAAAGCCCAAATTTCTAGCCGCCCTCGCACTTTCCTCGCCCACAGCGTAAAGCGAAATTTCAAAATTTATCACACTTTGGGCGTTTTTTTGTGAATTTTTTAGCGCAAAAAGAGCGTTTTTTGAGGTGATTATTAGTGCGTCAAAGTCCCTTAAATCCACGCTAAATTCACGCAATTTTATCTCGCTTAAAACGAGATTTTCAACGCCCTTAAATTTCTGCTTGCCGAGTAAATAAATCAAATTTTTTCCTTAAATTTCTGCCTTTTTGCCAAAAAATAAATCACACTTCGCCCTTAAATTTTCGCTCGCCGAGCGTGGATTTGCCACATTCATTATCGCGCTAGACACTGCTACGCCGGCGATTTTGCAATTTTTTAGCTCGCAAACATTGCTCCCATCGATACCGCCGATGGCTACCACTTTTAACGCTGTTTTTTCGCAAAGTGCGCCAAGCCCTGCTATGCCGATGATTGAGCTATCTTTTGTCGCGCTTTGAAACACCGCCCCGCAGCCCACATAGTCCGCCCCCGCCGAATTTTCAAGCTGTGCGGGCGTTTTTACGCTCAAACCTATGATTTTATCCGCCCCCAAAAGCCTTCTCGCCACGCTTGCGGGGATGTCGCCTTGCCCCAAATGCACGCCTGTGGCATTTACGGCTAGGGCTATGTCAAGTCTGTCGTTTATGATGAGCGGCGTTGAAAGCCTGTCGCATAGGGCTTTGGTGCGTTTTGCTAGCTCAAAAAATTCGCGCGAGCTTAGGCTCTTTTCGCGCAGCTGAACCACGCTCACGCCGCCCTTTATGGCACTTTGCACTATGTCTAAAAAGCCCTCAACGCTGTTTTTTCCAAGGCTTGCCACCAAATAAAGGCTTAAATCTATCATCCTTGCCCCTTAAAATGCCTAAAATTCACGCTTTACGCCACAAAATACTACAAAAAATTCGCGCCACGCTAACTTTGTGCCATAAATTTTTCACAAAAGCTCTATTTTAGCTCACTTTTCGCCGTTAAACTTCACCGAAAGTCCCTAAAAAAGTGATTTGTAGGACCGCAACCCTTGCCCAAGTCCAGCGAATACAGCACCGCGTTAAATACGAAGTCCTTTGCTGCTTTAACGGCGGCGAATTTATCCTTGCCAAGTGCCAAATTTGCGGCTATTGCCGAGCTTAGCGTGCAGCCCGTGCCGTGCGTGTTTTTGGTGTCTATGCGCTCGCTTTTAAGCGTTTGCAAGGTGCTGCCATCGAAAAATACATCGTTTGCGTTGTCTTCGCGGTGTCCGCCCTTTACTAGCACGGCTTTTGCGCCTTTTTCGCACAGCGCGAGTGCCGCTTTTTCCATATCTTTTTCGCTTTTTATCTTAAAACCGCACAAGAATTCAGCCTCCGGGATGTTTGGCGTGAGTATGTCAGCGTGTGGTAGCATCGTGGCGGCGAAAAACTCGGCGTTTTCGGCGGGCATTAGGGGGTAGCCGTTTTTGGCGAACATCACGGGGTCGATGACGATATTTTGGGCGTTAAAACGGCTTAATCCGTCCGCAACGCAGCTCATTAGGGCTTTTGAGGGCAGCATCCCTACCTTGACAGCGCGTGGCGGGATGTCCTCAAATACGGCAAGCATTTGCTCATCGACATTTGCCGCGCTCACATCAAAGCAAGATATGACCCGGGCGGTGTTTTCAGCCACCACACTCACCACAACGCTCATCCCATAAAGCCCGTGCGCACTGAAAGTCTTTAAATCCGCCTGCACACCAGCCCCGCCGCTGCAATCACTGCCCGCGATACTCAGCACCGCCGTCATTTGCGTGGTTTTTACTTTTATCATTTTCGCCCCCCAAGCCTTGAATTTCGCGCCGAATTTTAGGATTTTTAGGGAAATGAAAGCTAAATTTAGCCTTGTTTGAGTAAATTTTGGGGCAAAATTTAGGTAAAAATTTAAATTTACCCAAAGGCGTGAATTTTTACGAAAATTCACTAAAAAAATTCACAAATTTTGTGTAAAATTTTACGCAAAATTCACGCAAAAATGTGAATTTTTTGGCGAAAATTTAGCGGAAAAAAACAAAAAAATTAAAAAAGGCTCTTTTCTAAAAAAGCGTTGAGCAGCAGAAACCACGCAAAATCAAAGCGCAAAATGAAGCGAAACGCTTTGACCCGCGTGAAAAATCCGCGCAAGTGGATTAAGTTTCGCGCGTGGGCAACCGCGTTGAGCGAATTTGTAGCTTTGGTTTTGCATATTGTCGCAAATTTCAACGCTTTCTTAGAAAAAACCAAATAAAATCCCAAAAACCAAAGCAAAGTGCGTTGTAATTGGCGTTAGAAAGGGGCGAGATGGCGAGTTTTAGCAAGGACGAGATTTTCACAGCCACCGAGGTGGTGCGCAATTTCAGCGCGATGCTAGCGCGCGTGGCGCAGGGCAAGCGCGTGCTGGTGCTGAAAAACAACAAATTCGAGGCTGTGCTGCTCGATTTTAAGGAATACGAGCGGCTTTTGGAGGCTGTGAAGCTGCTCGAAAGCATTTACGAGAATCAAAAGGCGTGAAATATGGCGTTGGCGAGGGTTGAGTGCGGCGGGGTGGCGTATGAGCTGAGCTACGAGCTAGTGGGGGCGGCGCAAAGCCCTGCTGTGCTTATCTTGCACGGATGGGGGGCTAGCAAAGAGCTGATGAAAAGGGCGTTTGGCGGCGAGTTGCAAAATTTTTGCCATATTTATTTGGATTTGTGCGGCTTTGGCAAATCAAGCATTGACAGGGCTTTGAGCAGCTTTGAGTATGCGAAAATCGTGGGCGAGTTTTTGCGGCAAAAAAAGCTCGCCCCGCAAATCATCATAGCGCATAGCTTTGGCGGCAAAATCGCTGCGCTTTTAAGCACGCAAATTCCGCTTTCTGTGCTGGTGCTGCTCTCATCAGCGGGCATAGTGTGGCGAAAAAGCCTAAAAGTGCGCGGCAAAATCGCCATTTTTAAATGTCTTAAAAGGCTTGGAGTGTCGCGTTTTGGGAGCGTTTTTGCGAGCAAGGATGTGGCGGGGATGAGCCAGACGATGTATGAAACCTTCAAAAAAGTCGTGGATGAGGACTTTTGCGAGCTTTTTGCTAGCGTGAAGTGCCGCACACTCATATTTTGGGGGCTTAATGATGACGCCACGCCCCTAAAAAGCGGTGAAAAAATCCACGCCCTCATTAAAAATAGCGAATTTTACGCACTAAATGGTGGGCATTTTTTCTTTTTAGAAAACGCACAAAATGCTAAATTTATAGCCGAGAAAGTCGAAGGGGCTTTTGAGGCTTTGAAAAAAGGGCTTTGAAAGTGTCTTTTTGGCTGGCGTTTGAAATGCTTGGAAAAATGCCTTTGAAAATGGAGAAATTTTTAGGGAAATTTGTGAATTTTTGCTTGAAATTCACGCCAAATTTAAAACCCCAAACACCCTAAATTTCAAACTCGCCACACTCAAAATAAGGCTTTATCATCTTTATACTTTTGAGGCTTTTGTCGTTTTCTATGGGGATAAACGAGCTTTCTTTGTAGAAATTTATGACCCTGTCGTCATTTACGGAGTCAATTAGCACGAAACGCCCTTTTAAGCTATCTTGCGCCTTGTCGATGATACTCAAAGCGTCATCTAGTAGGTAATTGCCGATTTTATGTTCGCACGAGTCGCTTTTTCCAAGCTGTCCCACGAGATAGCAAGGAATGGCAATGCTTTCGTCCGTGTAGCCGTCCAAAAACTTCACAACTGCCTTGTCTAGCTTGTTTGCGAGCGTGTAGGTAATGCCGATTGAGAAGTATCCTATCACGCTTTTATCGGCGTTGCTGACATACAAATAAGTGCAAGCACGCAAATTTCGCTCAAAAGTAATGGCTTTGTTGTGCAAGAAGTCCTGCACATCGGCGTTTTTAGCACACGAAAAGGTTTTTAATAGCTTTTTGACTTGGTTTGTGGAATTTTTAGCGAGCAAATCATCGAGTTTTCGGCGAGAGCAAGCCCTCTCAAACTCAACTCTCGTCATTTATAGGCTTCCATTATCTCTTCGACAGATAACTTCGGCTTATAATCAGGCGATTGCCTATATTTTGGGCGCACATATTTGTTAAAGTGCTCGACTTTCTTGCGGTTTTCCTCTGAAAACGCTTTGACAAGATTATCGCCCATTTCTTTGGTAAGGATTATGGGTTTTGTAAATGCCTCTGTCATTGTTTATCCTTTCGTTTGGCTTTAATATCGGCATTGTAGCTAAAATTTATCAAAATTCACGCAAATTTTGCGAAAATTCAATAAATTTTAGCTGAATTTAATACCTATCTAAAAGCAGTTAGACTTTTTTCTTTTAAATTTATCGACACTATAAGATTCAGCACCGAAACCGCCCAAGCCCTCCTTTGCCAACTCCTCGTCAAAAAATGCCTCAACAACCATAATTTCCCCATCCGCAGTTTTGACGAAATGATAATTATTGTATTTGCCCTCAACCAAACATTCTTTGTTTTTCAATCCAACTTCCTTTTGGATTTCGCTAAAAGTCAAAATTTTAGCATCGGGATATTCTTTTTTGACATAGGATTCAGTTTTGCTGTATTCGCTACTAATCCCACTCTCGCCGCCCCCGCACGCGCTCAACATAAAAGCACTCGCGGCAAACACGCCAACGGCAACAGCCGCACTCAATTTTT
>CAVJSG010000139.1:1424-5375 GCA_963651895.1 Campylobacteraceae bacterium | reverse complement strand
ATACACAAAGATCCTAATGGTGATGAAACCATTGAAAAAGAAATGGTAGAAATAGCAGTGAAAGATAGTTGCTGCTTATGTCAATATGAGTATGAATTTAAAAATAAGGATGTATTTCAATCAAAGAACATTGTTACGCAAACTTGGAATGTAATGAAAAAAGTCAAAAAAGGCGATGTAATTTTTTTGAAAGGAAAAGGCAATCGTTTTTATGCTTGGGGATATGCAAATAAACCGCATTTTAGCGGGGAATCCGTAATAAAATTGAAATGTGAAGAAGCAATGAAAGAACCATATCATTACAATGGGAAATATCGCTCCGATAAATATAATGGGATTATAATATTCGAGGATTGTGAATGTTTTTATGAGGATTTAAGAGGTGGAGAGCAAAAATGGGGGCAAAGAATATGCGTTGATGAATGGCACAACTTTAAGCAAAATGAAAATGGTGAATATTTATCTCAAAATATACCATACAAAAAAGAAAATGTTCCATTTGTCGTCATAAAAGAAATAAATAAAACGGAGGCGGAAAAAATCGTGCAAAAATTGAGCGTAAACGAAAAATTTACTTTTAAGGATGTAACTATGAAAAATATAAAAGAGTTGCTAGAATCCAACAAAAATATCATTTTGACGGGGGCGCCGGGCACGGGCAAAACGCATTTGGCAAAGGAAATAGCTGCGGAAATAACGGCAAGTAGCGGCGATTCTAGTGAGAGAATCGGTTTCGTGCAATTCCACCCCTCTTATGACTACACGGACTTTGTGGAGGGCTTGCGTCCGAAAGATTCTGGCAATGATTCTATCGGTTTTGAGCGCAAGGATGGCGTATTTAAGGCATTTTGCAAAAAGGCGCTAGAAAATTCTAACGAGAAATTCGTCTTTATCATTGACGAGATAAATCGTGGGGAGCTTTCTAAAATTTTTGGCGAGCTATTTTTCGCTATCGAGCCTGGTTATCGTGGCAAAAGCGGTAGAGTGAATACGCAATATCAAAATCTAATCGCCGATAATGATGACTTTGCGGGCGGCTTTTTCGTCCCTGAAAATGTCTATATCATCGGCACGATGAATGACATTGACAAAAGCGTGGAAAGTATGGATTTTGCGGTGCGTAGGCGCTTTGCGTGGGTGGAAGTAAAGGCAGAAAATATGCAAAATATGCTTGACAAACTAGGTGAGCTAAAAGATAAAGTGATAGCGCGAATGAATCGCCTAAATAAAGCCATAGAATCGCAAGATGGGCTTTCAATGGAATATCATATCGGTGCGGCGTATTTTTTAAAATTTGGACTTTATTACGCAAAACCTGCCGACAAAGAAAACGCATTTAATAAACTATGGGAAAACCATCTCAATCCGCTACTACGCGAATACACGCGCGGATTCCCAAATCAAAAAGAGATAATGAAAGAATTTAAAGACGCCTACAACGGCACGCAATCTAATGATAATTCTAACGGACAATGACTACAACGGCAAATCCGCGCGCGAGGCGATAAAGCGCGGATACGGCGAGGCGGATACGCAAAAGCATTTGGCAAATTTAAACGAGCTTGGCAGCCTTACGCTAGATGAGATTGCCAAAAGCGAGAATCTACTGACATTTCCGCTAGATTTAAACGACAGCAAGGATTTAAAAGATAAGCAAAACGAGCGGATTTTTCATTTTGAAAACATAAAGCGCGATAACGATGGCAATATCATAGACGCCACCATCCGCACGAGTAATATAATGGGTTTTTTTGGCTGCAAAGGCACGCAAGTAGCGATACTCTCGCGCTTTACACCACAGAGAGATTCTACCGCCGATTCTACCCCAAAGCCCGACTTTTTCTTGCATTATATGCTTTGTAGAATCGCGCATTTAAATTTATTTGAGAATCTCCCCCACAGCAGCAGCGATAGCGATGCGTTTGACTTTCGCCTATATCTGCTGCCAAATGCTCTGTGTGAGGCGTTGAGGCAGGGCGTTTTCCGCGCGTATGTGCGGCGACGCTATGATGACGCTAATGTGCGCGGCGCTATCGACATTGTGCGGCACATTCGCCGACATATCCCGTTTGATGGCGCCGTGAGCTACACCACGCGCGAGCATAGCCACGACAACGCGCTAACCCAGCTCATCCGCCACACAATCGAATATGTAAGCACCAAGCCGCTAGGCAGGGCGATTTTGCAATCTATGCGAGATGAAGTGGCGCAAATCCGCCTAGCCACGCCCCTATATGATAGGGCGAACCGCCGCGCCGTTTTGTCGCAAAATCTGCGCCCACTGCGCCACCCATACTACGACAAATACGAGCCGTTGCGCCGCCTCTGCGTGCAGATTCTGCGCCACGAAAAGCTAGGATATAGCGGAGAAAATGACAGCGTGAGTGGGATTTTGTTTGACGGGGCGTATTTGTGGGAGGAATATCTGTGGAGCGTGCTAGAATCCGCCAAACTTGGGTTTAAACACCCTAGAAATAAAGACAGCAAGGGGGCGATACATTTGCTAGATTCCGCTCGGAATCCGTGGGTGGCGTATCCGGACTTTTATAGTGATAAAATCGTGCTAGACGCGAAATATAAGCATTTGGACGAGAAGGATATTGATTCGGACGATAAACACCAAATCATCTCGTATATTTACACGCTTGGGGCGAAAATGGGTGGATTTGTGTATCCGGATTCTAGTGGGTGCGAAAACGATAAAATAGGCAGAGTAAAAAATACGGCAATTTTGGAATCCGCCGTCCATAAATTCGCCCTTAAAATCCCACAAAATGCAGAATCATTGAAAGATTTTGCAGATGAAATGCAAAAGGGCGAGAATCGCTTAAAACAAATTTTAGCCAAAATTCTAGCCTAACTCCACCTGCCATTTTAGCCTTTGCCCCGCGTAAAAAGGCACGAATTTGCCGTAATTTTGCGGCACCTGCCATTCTTTTTTGACTAAATTTATGATTTTTTCATCGCTAAATTTAAGCCCGTGCGCCTTTATAGCGTTGTCGCTGATGAATTTTTGCAGATTTTTTTCGCTTGAATTTTTCTCAAAAAGCTCAGCCAAAAGCGGTAAAATCACAGGTGCGCCAAACACGCCAGCCGCGCAGCCACAGCACTCTTTGTCGCGTTTTGGGTGTGGGGCGGAGTCGCTTCCAAACATCACCTTTTCAAAGCCGCTCAAAGCAAGCTCCCGCAGGGCTTGCCTGTCGCTTGGCGTTTTGGCGATGGGCTTGCAAAAAAGGTGTGGGCGCATTTTGCCACCGATGACATCGTCAAGAGTGAGCATTAAGTGGTGCAAAGTAATGGTAGCGTAGAGGTTCTCATAGCGCAAAAGCAGCTCGCACAGGGCTTTGGTGGTGATGTGCTCCATCACGATGCGAAGGCGTGGGAATTTGCTGGCGATTTTGGCGTAAATGGGCGCAAATTTCGCCTCCCTGTCAAGCACAAAATCGTTCGTCTCGCCGTGTATGAGCAGTGGAATTTGCAGCTCGCTCATCGCCTCCAAAGTCGGTGCGAGCGCATCTAGCGACAAATCGCTCACGCCGTTTTGCGAATTTGTGGTGATGCCCGCGGGGTAGAGTTTGATGGCGAAAATCTCGCTTCGGATTTGCTCTAAAAATTTAGCGTCATAATTTTGATAAAAAAGTGTCATTAGAGGCGTGAAATTTAAGCCCTTACAAGCCCTTAAAATCCGCTTTTTGTAGGCTAAAAGCGCGGCTTTTGTGGTGATGGGCGGAACCAAATTTGGCATTATCACAGCCGCCTTAAAATCACGCGCAGAATAAGGCGCGACAGCGTTTAGCATAGCTTTATCGCGCAAATGCAAGTGCATATCGAGTGGATTTTTAAGTCTCATTTTACCCCCAAATTTTAGGCTTTTAAAAAGGTTTTAAATCTTGTTTTTTCTTACAAATTTAAATTTTTAAATTTCGTTTTCAATTCTTTAAATTTCAAAAT
>CAVJSG010000139.1:0-1369 GCA_963651895.1 Campylobacteraceae bacterium | reverse complement strand
CCCAAATCCCAAGCCCTCAAAAGCAATTTTAATCCTCATTTTTCTGCATAAATTTCAGCTCATAAAAACCATTTTTTAGCTTTTTTAAAAGCTTTTTTTGCTGCAAAAATTTGAGCGCATTGATGGCTGTGGGCTTTGAGACGGCGCACTCGTGCATAATGGCTTCGATATTTGTCAACACAAAGCCGTTTTCATCGGCGCGCTCGCACAAAAATTCCCAAATTTCAAGCCGTTTTGCCCCAAAAATCTGCTCGCACAAGAGCCTCAATCTCGCATTCATAGGGCGATTATAGCAAATTTAAGCTATAATGTGGCGAAATTTTGGGGGAAAAATGATAGCACTTTTAGCCACAGGCGGCACCATCGCGGGTGTGAGCAGGCGCGGCGAGTATAAAGCCGGCGTTTTGGGGGTTTGCGAGCTTTTAGAGCGGGCAAATGACGCTTTGAGCGTGAATTTGCGCGATAAATTTAAGCTAAAAGCCGAGCAAATCGCAAACATAGACAGCTGCGATATGACGGACGCGCTGTGGCTAGCACTTGCTAGGCGTTGTGCTGAGCTAGCGCCCAAAACACAGGGCATAGTCATCACTCACGGCACGGATACTATGGAAGAAACAGCATTCTTTTTAAGCCTAGTGCTGCAAAGTCCCAAGCCTGTGGTTCTCACAGGGGCTATGAGGGCACAAAATGCTGCTAGATGGGACGGGGCGCAAAACCTCTACAACGCCTTGCTTTTGGCAAACTGCGAGGGCGCAAAGGGCGTGCTTGTAGCAATGAACGGCAGGATTTTCGCCCCAAAAGCCGTGCAAAAAATGCACACCACGCACCTAAATGTCTTTAAATTTGGCGAACTTGGGTGCATAGTGGGCGGTAAAATCAGCATTCAAAGCAAAAATTTGCCCCAAAATAGCCTAAAATTCGACATTTCGCGCCTAAAAACCCTGCCAAAAGTCGATATTCTCTACTCTTACTGCAATGACGGCTCAGCCGTTGCCGCAAATGCGCTCTTTGAAAGTGGCACAAGGGGCTTGGTAATCGCTGGCAGCGGGGCTGGCAGCATCCACACCGCGCACAAAGAGGCGTTAAAAGGGCTGCTGAAAAAGGGGCTAAAAGTCGTGGTAAGCTCGCGCGTGGGTGCTGGCGGCGTGGTGCTACGCCGCGAGGACAGCGAGCTGGGCTTTGTAAGCGCAGGGCGTTTAAACCCCCAAAAAGCCCGCATCCTACTAATGCTCGCCCTCACAAAGACGAATGACAGCGGCAAAATCGCGGAAATTTTTGCCAAAATATGAATTTTTTGTCTAAAATTTGGCAAAAAGCAAGCAAATTTGAAATTTTAAAATTTAGTAAAATTTTAAGCAATTTAAAGGTA
>CAVJSG010000138.1:0-5397 GCA_963651895.1 Campylobacteraceae bacterium | reverse complement strand
ATATCCAAAGGACGACTACGAGTTAGCTTTGCTCTACCACAAACGCCACGAATTCGACATTTTGGCGAAATTGTAGCTAAAAAAAAAATTTTTGTCAAGGAAATTAAAAATTTGTAAATTTGGAGGATAAAAGCGTGAATTTAAGGGCATTAAAGACTAAATTTAAGGCAAAACTATGAAAAAATCACTATTTGGCTACGGCAAAACCACGCAGGCAATGGCGAGGATTTTGGGAGAAAAATTCGGCGGCTTTGATATTTACGATGATAAATTCACGGCTACAAACACGCAGGGCAACTCTAACTCAAATAAAACCGCCCCAAACACCGATGAATTCGGCAATTTGCTGAAAAACCCTAGCGAATTTAAAGCGGACGAAAGCGAGTTAGAAATCGCTAGCCCGGGCTTTCCCCCACAACACGAGCTAATAAAAATGGCGCGCAACCTCATCAGCGAATATGATTTTTTCTATGACGCGATGCCAAAAAGCGTGTGGATAAGCGGCACGAACGGCAAAACTACGACAACGCAGATGACGCAGTGGCTGCTGGCGGCAGCTGGTGCGCAGATGGGCGGCAATGTGGGCGTGCCGCTGGCGGAACTTGACGCGAGAGCGAGGCTGTGGGTTTTGGAGACGAGTTCATTTACTTTGCATTATACAAAGACTGCCAAGCCTGAAATTTACGCGCTTTTGCCCATCACGCCAGACCATTTATCGTGGCACGGGGGTTTTGAGGCTTATGAGGCGGCAAAATTAAGCGTTTTAGGGCGTTTGAAAGAGGGCGATGTGGCTATTTTGCCTGAAATTCAGGCTTCTAGCAAGGCGGCAAAGTCCTGTAAAGCCGAGATTATAGCCTATAAAGATGAGTTTGATTTGGCAAAAAAAATGGGCATAAATATAGGCAAAATTGCCTTTCAAACGCCCTTTTTAATGGATGCGGTGCTGGCTTTAAGCATCGCTAAAATTTTGCTTGGGGTGCTAGATTATGCGCGGCTAAATGCCTTTAAAATCGAGGCGCACAAGCTCGAAGAGTTGCGCGACAAGCAGGGGCGGCTGTGGGTAAATGACACCAAGGCGACTAACATAGACGCGGTGCTAGCGGCGTTGGCGCGGTATGCGGGCAGGAAAATTCACCTAATCATAGGCGGCGATGATAAGGGCGTGAGTTTAGAGCCACTATTTAAGGCGTTTGCAGGGCAGCAAATCACGCTTTATGCCATAGGCACAAGCACTCCAAAGGTTATGGCACTAGCAAAAGCCTATAAAATCGAGGCTTATGAGTGTGAATTTCTGCAAAACGCTGTTTTTGCCATAGATAAAAATTTCAACGCCCCACAAATAGAGGAGCCACAATACTCCGCAGCCCCCAAAAAGCGCGGCAGAAAAAAGCCCATAGATGAAGTCGCCCTTTTAAGCCCCGCCTGCGCGAGTTTAGACCAGTTTTCATCTTATGCACAGCGAGGAGAGAAATTTAAGGAATTTGTGAGAAAACTTTGAAAATTCACAAGAATTCCGTGAATTTTTATAAAAAATGCCAAAAATTCACACCTTAAAATTCACAAAATCCGTGAATTTTCGCAAATTCGCACAAAATTTAAAAACTTCAAAATTAAGGCATTTTTGCAAATTTTACGCTAAAATTCACGGAAAATGCTTAAAAAAAGAGTGCTTGCTTGGGCTAACGATTGTGAATGAAAAATCGATTTTTTGGGGTGCAGACTAAACAAAATAGTTTGTCAAGCCCACGAAAATGCCTTCTAGCCGCAAGCTAAGTCCTCCAAAAAGCCGCAACCAAAGGCAAATTCAAAGTAGGCAACAGCTAGAAATTCACGCTAAAATATCAAACTAAAAACACCAAAATTCACAAAAAAGGACACAATGCAAGGCTTCATTTTACACACCCAGCGCGTGCGCGATGAGGATTTAATCGTCCATATACTCGGCAAAAAGGGCGTTCATAAGTGCTACCGCTTTTACGGACTGCGCCACGGCGTGATTTTAAGCGGCTACAAAATCGACTTCGAGCTAGAACACAGCCTCTCGTTCTTGCCGCGCCTCAAAGACACCCTGCATTTAGGCTTCTCGTGGCTGCTTGATAGGGACAAAATGCTGCTGTGGCAGGACTTCGTGCGCCTCATCTACGCGCATTTAAAGGATGTCGAGGAGTGCGAGGGCTTTTATTTCGAGCTGCTGGACGAGTGCGTGCGCCGCTTTGAGCGCCAAAACCCCCAGCGCGTCATCATCGATGCCTACGCGCGGCTGCTTGACTTTGAGGGGCGGCTACACACAGACTTTGTCTGTTTTGCCTGCGATGAGCGCATTCGCGGCGATGTATGCCTCGTGCGCGCCTTTTTGCCAGCACACAGCCGCTGCGCCGTGGGCTTTGAATTTAGCCAAAAAAAACTCGCCGAGTTTTACGAAAGCAAGAACTGCTCGGGCTTTGACGATGATGGGGTGAAAAATTTATTTGCCATCATCAAAGAGGGGCTGTGAATTTTTGGTATAATTTTGGTTTTTTGGGGCGAAAATTCAAGGAATTTTTGGACGAATTTTGTGAATTTTTTGCCTTGAAATTTGATTAAAAAGCGAAATTTTAGCAAAAAATTTACATTTTTTGGTTTTGATTTAGGATAAAGTGATACAATTTTACGAAATTTTGAAAAGGGCTTAACGAAAGGTTGCGGCAATGAATTTAAAATGCCTGAATTTTACTCTCTCTCGTTAGTCAATTCGTTATTTTCTTTATTTGCAAGGCGAAAATTCATAAATTTACGCCGTTTTTTCACATAAATTCACAAATTCTCATTTTTATTATGGATTGCTTCGGCGTTTGCAACGCCTCGCAATGACGGCGTGGCAAAAATTCACAACTTTCATAACTTTTCATTTCTATGAATTGCCACGCCTTGCGTTCGTAAGGCTCGCAATGACGGCTATTTCCACTCCAAACACTTTCAAAATTTCAAAAAATTCAACACAAAGGAATTTTTATGAATAAAAAATCACAAAAGCATTTTGGTGCGTTTTATGACAAAGGCTCAAAAGTGCTTATTTTAGGCTCTTTTCCATCCAAAATTTCGCTAAAATCAGGGTTTTTCTACCAAAACCGCTCAAACCGCTTTTGGAGCATTTTAGGCACGCTTTTTGAAACGCCAAAGTTAGCAGAAAAGTCAAATGACGAGAAAAAAGCCTTTTTAAAAGCCCATAAAATCGCACTTTATGACATTTGGGCTGAGTGTTTTTACAAAGTCAAATAGCAACGCCGACACAAACATTGACTAGGCGAGAAGCAAAAGGGCGGATTTAAGCGAGCTTTTAAGGACGGCGAAAATTCAAAGGATTTTCACTGCCATAGGCGGTAGCCAAATGAGCAAAGCCCCACGAGACGGATGCTTCAAAAAATGGGGCGTTGAAAAGTGGCTGTGGGACGAGTATGCTAAGTTTTTCCCGCACTGCAAAGCCCCAAGCGAGCTAGTCGTCCCGCTTTACTCCACTTCAAATCGTAGCCCTAAAACGAACAAAGAGTTGATTGAGGATTACAGGCAAATCAAAGAAATTTTAGTGAAAGGATAAAGGATGAAAAAATTACTTTTAGTTGCCCTTTTGGGGCTTGGTGTGCATTTAAATGCTACTGAAGTGAGCAAAGAGCAGTTTAAGCTTATGGAGAAGTGTTTTAATGACGAGAATGTGGCTTCTTGCCAAAAGTTTATTGACGATGGAGTAGTAAGCGTAGAAAAGTGCGAAGGAGCGTTTTGTGCAGCAGTGGGACGAATTTATGAGTATGTTGAAAACTACCATCAGGCTTTGAAGTATTACGAAAAGGCGTGTAAATTAAAAGATGAACTCAGTGCAGCTATTTGCTATGAAGTGGCTGGTTTTTATGAAGCAGGAAAGGGCACGAGGCAGGATTTTGCTAAGGCAAAGACTTATTACGAAAAGGCGTGCAATGCAGATTTTGACGCTGCTTGCGTGGATTTAGGTTTGTTATATCGTAAAGGAAATGGTGTCAAACAAAACTACTCTACGGCGAAAAAATACTTTGAAAAAGCCTGCAATGCGGATGTTGCTAGGGGTTGTGGGGGTTTAGGTGTATTGTATGCGTTTGGGAAAGGTGTCAAGAAAGATTATTCTACGGCAAAAAATTATGCTGGCAAGGCTTGCGATTTGGGCGAACAAGCAGGTTGTGATATTTATAGGGAGCTCAACGAAGGGGGCGTGAAGTAGTGAAATTTACTAAAATTCACGCACAATGCGTGAATTTTCTATAAAAATTCACAAATTACCCCCTCCGCAAAGTGAGGGGGTTTTAAACGGCATTACCGCCGTTTGCAAGGCGTAGTTTGCAGGGTTTAGGGCTAGTATTTCCCGCCCTCGATGACGACATCCTCAGGGCTTATGTCGCTAGTGAAAGCCTCTTTGAGCGTGGCGTCATAGGCTTTGTGAAAGAACTGCTCGCCCGCAAGCCTTACTATAAGCTCATCTATGAACTTTTTAAGCTCGCCGTTGCCCTTTGCTACGGCGCCCGCGATGACATCCTTGCTGCCAAGCTCGCGCACCACGACTTTAAAGCCCACATTGTCCTTCGCCCACGCGAAAAGTAGGGTATTATCGTGCGAGAGCGCGTCCCCACGCCCGTCTTTAAAGGCGTTAAAGGTCTCGGTGTTTTGGTCGAAACGCAAGATTTCAGCCAAGCCCAAGCTGTCCTTGTTTTTCGTAAAATAAGCATCCGCTGTGGTGCCTTTATTTACGATGAGTTTCTTGCCTTTAAGCCCCTTTTCATCGGCGATTTCGCTGCCATCAGGCACCACAACCCCCAAAGAAACCTTCATATAGGGCAGCGTGAAATCCACCTGCTGCGCTCTCTCGGGCGTTTGCGTGAAATTTGCGAGTATGACATCGACCTTGTCGGATTTTAAAAACTCCACGCGGTTCGCAGCCTCGACAGGCACGAACTGCACCTTGTTTTCATCGCCCAAAAGCTCGGCGGCTAGGCGCTTTGCAAAGAACACATCATAGCCTTGATTGACGCCGTTGGCGTCTATGAAGCCAAAGGGCGGCTTGTCGGCGAACACGCCTATGCGGATGACGCCGTTTTCCTTTATCTTGCCAAGTCTTGCGCCCGAATTTACGGCGTTTGCCTCGCTTTTGCTCTCGCCGCCGCAAGCAGCCAAAAACGCTGCAACTATCGCTGTAAGAGTAGCTAACGCTATCTTTTTCATACTTTAAGCCTTTCTGGTTTTCACCAAGTGTTGATTTTCCAAGCCTTACGCGCTTTTTGTTTTTGCTATGCGCTACAAAATGGAGTTTTGCAGAGTTTTCACAAGGGCGTAAAATTTGGAATGGGAAATTATAATTAAAATTTCTTAATGAAAAGTGGTTTCATTTAAATTTAGGGT
>CAVJSG010000137.1:0-5439 GCA_963651895.1 Campylobacteraceae bacterium | reverse complement strand
TACTATAATTATATGTTTGTTACGGAAAACAAAACCACATTGTAAAGGATAAAAAGTGGATATACTTTTCATCACGCTGCCAAGGCTAGTCATCCAAAATATGAACGCGCACATTTTGGAGGGCACGGTCATCGTTTTTGGTTTCTTTGTGTTTTTCTTTGTGCAACTCATCCGCACAAAGACTCTTATGCCCGGTGCCGGTGGCTTGCTCATCACCATAGGCATTTGCTTCACATTTTACGGCATTTCCATAGGCTTGTCGGACTTTAACCCCGATGAAATAGACGAAAGCCTGCCCCAACTCATCGCGGGCATAAAAACCGCCTTTTTAGTCTCAGTAATGGGCGTGTTTTTCAGCATAGTGCTGCGCGTGGCGGATTTGGTGATACAGCGAATTCGCCGCCAAGAGGTAGTCGATGAGAGTGCGGGCATAGAGGATTTAGTGGCTGCGCAAAAGCAAAGCATACGCGCCATCGAGGCTGTGGGCAGCGGCGTGGAGCAGGGCTTTGCAAAGATGAGCGCGAGCTTTGATGACTTTGCGCGGACTATGGCTGAGAACAACTCAAAAGCCTTTATCAAGGCGTTAGAGGATGTTATAAAGGATTTTAACAACAAAATCACCGAGCAGTTTGGCGACAACTTCAAGCAGCTAAACGCCGCTGTGGGCGCGCTTTTGGTGTGGCAGAAAAATTACAAAGAGTATATTGAAGTAAATGAGAAAAACCTGAATTCGCTTTATCAAAAAATCGACAAAGCCATAAAAGACTACACCTTGGTGGTGCAAAATTCAACGCAGTTTTCTCAGCACGCAGCTGCGATGAAAACTATGCTCGAAGCTGTCGTGTCTCAAAGGGAGATTTTGGAAAAAAATGTCCAAAATCTCGCTAAATTCTTAGAGTCTATGCAAAGTGCGATTCCGGGGCTCATCAAAGAGATGACTACCTTTCAAAACAGCAGCTTAAAGAGCCTTGCTGAAATTCAAGCGCACAGCGAGGGCTTGGAGAAGCACTATGTCAGCGTTACCACAAAACTCACCGAAAACATAGACAACAACATAAGCAAACTCACAAGCTCGCTTTTGCAAATCAACGACAACTTGCTAAAAGGCTCAGACACGCTGAATTCGCAAATCAAAGTGCTTGATGAGGAACTTGAAAGCGTGCTTAAAAATATGGGCGTGAATTTGGCGAGCATTTCGGGCAAATTTGTGGATGATTACAAGAAAATCATAAACTATCTCAACCTAAAACTAGGACCTGCTAAATGAACGCACTAAAACAAAGCGGCGGCAAGCGCGAGGACAACGACCACTTCATCCCGCTAAGCGACATTATGACGGCGTTGATGCTGCTTTTTTTGCTCATAAGCGTGGTGTATATGATAAAGGTTGATGACAGCGTGCGCATTCCTCGCATTTTCAAGGCGACTTCGCAGGGGCTTTTGGAGAAGCTTGGCAATGAATTTCAAACGGATTTAAAGTCTTGGGGTGCGGTGCTTGACAAGGATTTAACAGTGCGTTTTACCGAGCCAGACATACTTTTTAAGGTAGGCTCAGCCACTTTAAGCCCAAGGTTTCAAGAGATTTTGGACGATTTTTTCCCGCGTTATTTAAAGATAATGATGGATAAAACCTTCATAAACAACATAGAGGAAATCCGCATAGAAGGGCACACGAGCTCGTTTTGGGGCGAGCTGACGGGCAATGATGCTTATTTTAAAAATATGGAGCTAAGCCAAGAGCGCACCCGCGCGGTTTTGGAGTATCTTTTAAACTCAAATTTAACGCGCAAGGAAAAGGAATGGTTGAGAAAGCATTTTCGCGCCATAGGCTTTGCAAACGCCCATCCGCTCAACGCTTTGGGCGAGCCTTTAAAGGCGGGCGAGCGCGAGCACGCCTTTAAATCGCAGCGCGTGGAGTTTCGCGTGCGCACAAACATCGAGCAAAGGGTGGCTGAGATAGTGGAGCAAAGGAACAAAAAGGCTGCTAGCGGGGCTCAAAATAGTGGGAAAAGGCAGTGAGCGTGAAAATCGCTCGCAATGCTGCCTTTGCCTAAATTTCAAATCCTTTCTAAAAAAGTGCAAAAATTCTTAAATTTTAAAGCAAATTTAAAGCTAAATTTGTGTAAAATTACACATTGCAAATGAAAATTCAGCAAAAATTCTAGGCACAAAAGGCGAAAAATGGACTACAAAGACACTCTACTACTGCCAAACACGAGCTTTGAGATGAGGGCGGACTTGGCAAACAAAGAAAACAAGCGTTTTGCGAAGTGGTTTGATAAAAACTACGCCTACGAAAAGATGAAAGCAAAGCGCGCAAACGCCCGCACGAGCTTTATCTTGCACGATGGACCCCCCTACGCGAACGGGCACATCCACATAGGACACGCCCTAAACAAGATACTCAAAGAAAGCATCATCAAAACGCACTATTTCAACGGCGAGCGCGTGGCATTCACGCCCGGCTGGGACTGCCACGGACTGCCCATCGAGCAGCAGGTTGAAATGAAACTTGGCGAGAAAAAGAAAAGTGCAAGCAAAAAAGAAATCCGCACCCTCTGCCGCGCGCACGCTCAGGGCTTCATCGACACGCAAAAGGCTGAATTTATGGGGCTTGGCGTGATAGCAGACTGGGACAAGCCCTATATTTCAATGGACTTTTCATTCGAGGCAAGCATTTTCCGCACTCTGTGCGCTGTGGCGAAAAAAGGACTGCTGGTAGAGCGCAGCAAGCCCGTGTTTTGGAGCTGGGCGGCGAAGTCAGCCCTAGCAGAAGCCGAGATAGAGTATGAGGAAAAAGAGGACTACTCGGCGTTTGTGGCTTTTGACTTAGCCGAGGATGCCCTAAAAAAGCTGGGTGTTGAAAAGGCAAGTGCGGTGATTTGGACTACCACGCCTTGGACATTGCCTGCAAACCAAGCCATAGCGATGAATCCAAACGAAATTTATGTTTTGAGTGAGGAGGGGTTGATTTTCGCAAAGCCTCTCTTTGAAAGTATGGTAGAAAAGGGCTTGACAAAGGGTAAAATCATAAAAGAGTTCAAGGCTACGGACTTAGAGCGGCTTCACGCCATCAATCCACTGAATTCTAGGCATTCTCTTTTCATTTTAGGCGAGTATGTGCTGATGGATGGGGGCAGCGGGCTTGTGCATACTGCGCCGGGGCACGGAGAGGATGATTATTACGCTTGTTTAAAATACGACATAGAGGTGCTAATGCCTGTGGATGAGGGCGGCTGCTTTGATGAGAGCCTACGCACCAAGGGCTTGATGCCCAAAAATGTGCTTGATGAGTTTATCGGGCTTCACATTTTCAAGGCAAACGAGCGAATTTTAGAGCTTTTGGGCGCAAATTTACTGCAAAATTCACGCTTCATCCACTCTTACCCTTACTGCTGGCGCACGCACAAGCCCGTGATTTACCGCGCGACAAAGCAGTGGTTCATCGCGATGGACGAGCCGCGCTTAAACGGCAAGACGCTTCGCGAAGTAGCCTTAGAGCAGCTTAAAAGCGTGAATTTCTTGCCTGAAAGTGGCATTAACCGCATAGGGCTGATGGTGCAAAACCGCCCTGATTGGTGCATTTCGCGCCAACGCGACTGGGGCACGCCCATAGCGTTTTTTAGGGATAAAGCCACGAAAGAAGTCGTTTTGGACGATGAGATTTTGGAAAATGTGGCGCAGATTTTTGAAAAGCAAGGCGCGGATGCGTGGTGGGAGCTTGAAATCAAGGATTTATTGCCCAAAAATTCACGCTACAAGGCTGAAAATTTAGAAAAAATCGAGGACATTTTGGATGTGTGGTTTGACAGCGGCAGCACTTGGAACGCGGTGCTTAAAAGCGGGCGTTTTGAGGGGGCTGAGTTTCCTGCGAGTATGTATTTGGAGGGCTCTGACCAGCATCGCGGGTGGTTTCAAAGTTCTCTTTTGCTGTCTTGCATTCTCAACGAAAAAGCCCCCTACAAAAGCGTTACCACGCACGGCTTTACCATTGATGAGAAGGGGCAAAAGATGAGCAAAAGCAAGGGCAATGTCATCGACCCGCAAAAGGTGGCAAAGTCCTACGGTGTCGAGGTTTTAAGGCTGTGGATACTTTTAAGCGACTACACTAGCGATTTGAAAATCTCTGAAAACATTTTAAAGCAAGTGGCTGAGCAGTATAGGAAAATTCGCAACACGATAAGATTTTTGCTCGCAAACACCAGCGATTTGGAGTTTTTAGAGACTAAACACTTCACACTCATTGATAAATGGGTGCTAAACAGAGCCAGCAGCGTTTTTGACGCGGTAAAATCAGCCTTTGACAGCTACGACTTCTCAAAGGGCTACAATTTGCTTATGAATTTTCTCATCGTGGATTTAAGCGGAATTTACCTAGACATTTGCAAAGACAGGCTTTACTGCGATGAAAAAGCCTCAAAACGCCGTGTCTCCGCGCAAAGTGCGATGGCACTTATCGCAAAGCACCTACTAGCCTTGCTTGCGCCCACGCTTACTTACTCAGTGGATGAAGCCTTGGAGCACGCAAACCCCATCATCAAGGGCAAGGCAAAGGATGTCTTTGATTTGTGCTTCGAGGACGGCTTGGACTATGAATTTAAGGGCATAAATGACGAGTTAATGCTCGGTGCGCGCGAGAAATTCTTGGAGCAAATCGACTCGCTAAAAAAGGACAAAGTCATAAAATCCACGCTCGAACTTTGCTTGCAAACGAGCGCAAACGAGCTTTTGAGCGAGAATTTAGAGGACATTGAGGACTTTTTTATGGTGAGTGCCATTAAAAGCCTTGATAAAGACGAGGCTTTGGCTGAATTTAGCGTGGGCGGGCAGGACTTTAAAATCCTAAAAGCCGCCCAACACAAATGCCCAAGGTGCTGGAAATTCACGGCAAAGGATGAAAGCAGCCTTTGCCCAAGGTGCGCAAAGGTGATGAAAAATGTTTAGAAATTTTTGTGAATTTTTTGGGAAATTTTTTGGCATTTTGCGCGTGAATTTTTGTGAATTTTGGCTTGAAAATTCACGCAATTTTTGTGAATTTTCGGCGAAATTTGGAAAAATTCACGGAATTTGTGAATTTTTTGGTGTAAATTTGGGCGTGGCTAAAAATTCACGCAAATTTGGGGGCGAAATTTGTGAATTTCTAGGGAAATTTAAAGAAATTCACGCTTTTGGGGCGGAAAATTCACTCGTAATTTGTGAATTTTTAAAGATTAAAAGGGGCGAAAATGTTTAGCGAGCCGCTGCCTTTAAGCGTGATTATAGGCACGCTCATCGCCATAGGCGCGGCATTTTTGCTACTCTTTGGCTTTGTGAAAATGAAAGATAAGAGATGAAAAATTCACGCGCAAAGCGTGGTTGAAAGGGGTTAAAATGACTTTACAAGTAGAAATCGGCAAGCAAAACACCGAGCAAATCATAAGCGCGATAAAGCTCTTAAAG
>CAVJSG010000136.1:1338-5441 GCA_963651895.1 Campylobacteraceae bacterium | reverse complement strand
GTTTTAACGCACCTTACTTGGTTTTTGTTTTGATTTTACTTTTGTTATAATTTTGCCAAATAAATTTTAAACAAAAGGACACCCTAATGCAAAAAAGTAAAATCCCTGCCCTGCTAGTGTGCATTTTTATCGCCGCTTTGTTTTGGTTTTTGCCCGTGCCGCAGAGCCTTGAAGCAAACGCTTGGCACTTTTTGGGCATTTTCATCGCCGTGATTTTGGCTGTCATCTTGCAGGTGATGCCCCTTGGCGCGGTGTGCCTCGTAGCCATCGCCATAGTCGCTGTAACGGGCATCACCACGCCTCAAAGCACCATCAACGACACGAAAATCAAGGTGTTGAGCCAAATCGTCCTGCGCGACAACAGCAAAGAGTATAAGGACGAGATGGACAAAGCCGCGAGCGCAGCGGTGTTTGCGGCACTTGCGAGCGTGAAAATGCAAGGCGGGGCGAACGACAAGGCGCAAGAAATCATAGCCTCAAATTTGGAGGAAAAATTCAAAATCCAAGAGCTCGAAGCCCTTTATACCAAGGAAACGAGCAAGGCTAGGGCAAAGCGCCTTACTGATAATGCCAAAATCGCCGCGCTAAACACCCTTGCCCTAAAAATCATCCCCCAAAAAGAAATAGATGCCAAACTTCGCAGCGCAGTCTCCAAACTCAAAGCCTCCACAGGCATAAAAGACGCGCTGAGTGGCTTTTCAAACTCGCTCATTTGGCTCATCGTGGTGTCCGTCATAGTGGCTCGCGGCGTCATCAAAACGGGGCTTGGCGAGCGGCTGTCCTACTACTTCATCAGCCTTTTTGGCAAAAGAACCCTTGGCATAGCCTACGCCATCGCTTGTAGCGAAACCGTGCTAGCGCCCGTAACGCCCTCAAACACCGCCCGCGCAGGGGCTATCATAAACCCCATCGTGCAGGCAATCGCACGCACCTTTAAATCAAGCCCCGAGCAAAACACGCAAAGCAAGATAGGCACATATCTCTCGCTTGTGAATTTCCAAGCAAACCCCATCAGCTCGTCAATGTTCATCACCGCAACCGCGCCAAACCCCCTTGTGGTCGATTTGGTAGCCCAAGCGACAAATATGGACATCCACATAAGCTGGGGGCAGTGGGCTTTGGGGATGTTCGTGCCAGCCATTGTCGCTATGGCGTTGATGCCCCTCATAGTGTATTTTCTCTCGCCTCCCGAAATCAAGCACACCCCGCGCGCAAAAGAGTTCGCAAAGGAAAAGCTAGCAGAGCTTGGAGTGATGAAGCGGGATGAGAAATTTATGCTTGGCATCTTTGTGCTACTGCTTTTGCTCTGGGCTGGGGCTTTGGGGCTGCTTTTTGACATCACGCTAAATGCCACAACGGTGGCACTTTTGGGGCTCTCACTCGTGCTTTTAACGGGCGTTTTGAGCTTTGGCGAAATTCTAACCGAAAAAGCCGCGTGGAACACGCTGACTTGGTTCTCGGGACTTGTGATGATGGCGACTATGCTTAACAAGCTCGGCGTTACGGGCTTTTTGGCGGACGAGCTTGGCTTTTTGGCTTCTGCTTTGGGGCTTGGCGAATACTCGGTGATGATTTTCCTAGCCTTTGCCTTCCTTTACGCGCACTATTTTTTCGCCTCCACGACAGCGCACATTTCAGCAATGTTTTTGGTGTTTTACAGCGCAGGGCTGGCACTTGGCTCGCCTCCGCTACTTTATGCTTTCATACTCATCACGGCTGGCAGCCTTATGCAGGGCATCACGCACTACGCCACAGGCACTGCGCCCGTCATATTTGGCACAAACTATGTAACGATGGGACGCTGGTGGGGCGTGGGCTTTGTGATGAGCCTTGTGAATATGGTTGTGATGATAAGCGTAGGGCTTGTGTGGTGGAAAATTCTGGGGGTTTATTGAGAAATTTGGGGCTGAATTTTTGTGAATTTTTTGGGAATTTGGGCTTGAATTTGGTGTGAAATTTTAGCCATAACCCATTATCAAACGCCCTAATTTTAGCCTTTCTCGCATTTAGCGATAAAGCACTTTTGCGGGGCTTGACAAACTAATCGGTTTAGCCTATGCCCCGCAAAAGCACTTTCTCATCTAAAATACCGCGCGCGTGGAAACGCTTTGTTTTTGGCGTTTGCCGTGATTTTTGCGCAAATTTTAATCAAAAATTCACGCCCAAATGCCGTCATTGCGAGCCTTGACGAAGTCAAGGCGTGGCGTCTGTGCGTAGCACCGACTCGCGTAAGCGCAAATCCATAGTCTGCCCGCTGTTAGCCTTTGCGATAGTTTGTAAAAAATACAAATTTTGTGTAAAAATGTAACGCAAATGTAACCTTTTTGACAAAATTTAATCCTTTGTAAAAAATTTTGGGCTAAAATTTCTAAAAAATTCACAAATTCCGTGAATTTTTAGGCAAAATTCACGCGCAAAAGCGTAAAATTTAAAGCAAAATTTTCAAAAAGGACGAAAAATGAACATCCACGAGTATCAGGCAAAGGCGTTATTTGCCGAGGCTGGCATCCCTACGCTGTGCGGTAAAGTCGCATTTAGCGTGGCAGAGGCAGTGGCAAACGCCGAGGAATTAGGCGGTAGCGTGTGGGCGGTAAAGGCGCAAATCCACGCTGGTGGGCGCGGGCTTGGCGGGGGCGTGAAAATCGCCAAAAGCCTACAAGAAGTGCAAAAATACGCGAGCGAAATTCTAGGGATGACGCTTGTTACGCATCAAACAGGCGCGGCTGGCAAGCTCGTGCAAAAGCTCTACATAGAGGCTGGCGCGGACATTCGCCGCGAGTTTTATGTGGCGTTTTTGTTCGACAGAAAAAGCGAGCAAATCGCGCTCATCATTTGCGGCGAGGGGGGGACGAGTATCGAGGAGCTTAGCAAAAGTGCGCCTGAGAAAATCCTAAAAATCTCCATCGACCCAAGCGTGGGCTACAAGGCTTTTCACGGACTTCGCGCCGTGTCCGCACTCGCGCTGAATGCCGATGAGGGCAAAAAATTCACGCAAATGCTCGCCAAACTCTACGAAATCTATGTGAAAAAAGATATGAGCCTGCTCGAAATCAACCCGCTCATACAAACCGCAAGCGGCGATTTTTACGCACTTGACGCAAAATGCAACTTTGATGATGGCGCACTTTACAGGCAGGGCGAAGTGGCGGCTTTGCGCGACATCAGCGAGGAGGACGCTGCCGAGCGAGAAGCCGCAGAATTTGGACTTTCCTATGTCAGATTAGAGGGAAATGTCGCTTGTATGGTAAATGGCGCGGGCTTGGCTATGGCTACAATGGACTTCATCAGCTTTTTGGGGCGCAAAAGCGCGAATTTCCTTGATGTGGGCGGGGGTGCGAGTGCGCAAAGCGTGGCAAAAGCCTTTGAAATCATACTTCGCAACGAAAAGGTGCGGCTCATTTTCATCAACATTTTTGGCGGCATCGTGCGCTGCGATAGAATCGCAAACGGCATTTTGCAGGCGTGCCAAAATGTGCAAGTCGCCGTGCCCGTGCTTGTGAGGCTTGACGGGACGAACGCGAGCGAGGCGATGGAGCTTTTGCGCGGCTCAAAGCTTAAAAATGTGAAAGTCGCAGCGGATTTAAACGAGGCTGGCGAAATCATAAAATCTTTGGTTTAAATTTTTGGGTTGAATGTGGCGTGAATTTTTTGCGCTTTGAATTTGCTTTTGGTTGTGGAATTTACTTGAAATTTGGGAATTTACTCGCCTTGATTTACTTTTGGTTGCGGCTTTTGGCGGGCTTAGCTTGCGGCGATAAATCGATTTTGCGGCGTTCGGCAGACTAATTTGTCTAGCCCACACGCCGCAAAATCGATTTCTCATCCACAATCGCGTGCGCACAAGTAAGTGGCTTTAAATCAAGCGTTTTCCGTGAATTTTTAGCAAATTTTCACATTAAATTTGCCAAAAAATTCACGCCAAAATTCCTACAAAAATCTCCATTTTAAATTTTCTAAATTTTTCCATTTTTGTAAAAAAATTCATTAAAAATTCACTAAATTTGCATTAAATTCACGCCCAAAACCTGCTAAAAATTCCGCAAAAATTCGCAATCAAAATTTACAAAAAAATTGCTAAAAAATTCCCCCAAAAAAATTCACAC
>CAVJSG010000136.1:0-1328 GCA_963651895.1 Campylobacteraceae bacterium | reverse complement strand
CTCAAACCCCCACCAAAAATCCCATTTTAAATTTTCTAACTTTTTCCACTTTCACAAAATTTGCCAAAAAATTCACAAAAAAAATTTTTTCCCAAAAAAATTCACACTCACTTCACACGATTTACTTAAAATGCCGCTCGTATTTTCTCAATAAGGAGGACAAAATGAGAAAGACTTTTTGTTTTATCGCGTTTGCGCTCGTTGCCGCAAGCGCGCACTCTGCGGATTTTAACCCCGCTATGCAAGGCTACATCAGCGAGCTAAAAGCGCAAGCAAAGGCGGAAAATCCTAATTTCAAGGACTTTGACACCGCTAGGGGCGAGCGCATTTTTGCCACGAAAAACAAGGGCAAAAACGGCGAAATGCTGTCCTGTCAAAGCTGCCACAATGCTAATTTGCGCCAAAGTGCGACAAATGTTTTCACGGGAAAAACCATCGCCCCACTCGCTGTGAGCGCGAATCCTAGCCGTCTAAGCGAGGTTAAAGAGGTGAAAAAGTGGCTAAAACGCAACTTCAACGATGTGTTTTTGCGCGAGGGCACGGCTTTGGAAAAGGGCGATGTGCTTTACTACATCAACGCGCAGTGAGGTGGGCTATGAGGGTGATTATACTACTTTTGAGCCTTTTGTTTTTGGGCGTTTTCGCGCTGAATTTAAACGCAAAGTCCTATGGCAAGGGCTATGGCAGCGGAGGCGTGGCGAATCCGCAAAACGCACTTTATGAAAAAGAGTGCGCGAGCTGTCATTTTGGCTATCAGCCCGGCTTACTCCCAAGTGCCTCGTGGCGCTATGTGATGGGCAATCTCGCTAATCACTACGGCACGGACGCGAGCATTGAGGATGAGCGGGCGAAAATCGAGGCGTTTTTGTTGCAAAATGCGAGCGAAACTTCAAGCTATAAAAGAAGCGTCAAAATCACAAATTCCTTGCAGTCTGGCACGCTCTATACGAGCCTGACGCAGATTCCTTACCTGCAAAAAAAGCACAGGAAAATCAAGCAAAATCTCATCGCCCAAAAGGAAGTGCGCTCGCTGGCAAGGTGCGCTGCCTGTCATAGGGAGGCGAAAAACGGCGAGTATAATGACAAAACCGTGAATATACCAAACTATGGCGCGTGGGAGCGCAGGCGGTGAAATTTGGGGGCTTTGGGGCGTTTTGAAAGTGTGAAATTAAGGCGTTTTTTGGGGCTTGAATTTGGGTTTGAAAGGCGATTTAAAAGGCGTGAATTTATTTGAAAAATTGCGTGAATTTTAAAAAAATTTGCAAAAAACTGCATAATTTTTTAAGAAATTTCGCAAAAAATTCGCGCTTTTTTCCAAGAGACAACGC
>CAVJSG010000135.1:2879-5627 GCA_963651895.1 Campylobacteraceae bacterium | reverse complement strand
TTGCATTATAATTTACTCTATTTGAATTTAAATTTATTTTATTTTTTGTCGCATTTTGTCTTTTTTTAGTCGCGGCAAAAGCCTGTTTTACGGGCTTTTGCGCCACTTCATAAGCGCAGCCATTAAAAAACAAAAACATAAAAATTACGCTTAAAATCCCTTTCATTTTTCTTTCCTTAATAATACCCCACGCACAGCGTAGGCGTGATTTGTATGCGTTTTTCAAGCGGTTCGGGGCTGAAAAAATGGCATTTTTCAATGTATATGAATTTGTCATACCCAAGCCCCAAAAAGTCGTAAAATGCGCGTAAATTTACGAATTTCACCCCGCAAATTTCTTTAAATTCCAAAAGTTTGTAAATTTGCGAGCCGTTTTTTGCCACTAAATGAGACGGCGCAAGCGTGGTAAATGAGCAAAAGGCGCTCGCTAGTGTGAAACCGCTCAAATCGCTGCATTTTGCCAAAGCCGCTTGGTGCTTTGCTAAAATGTGATTTTTGTGCAAAAACACAAAGCGAGTGCCGCTGTATGAGGCTGTGAAAGCGTTTTTCCAAAATTTATAGGCGTTTTTGGAAATGCCAGCAAACCTGTGAAATTCGGCATTTAGCACATATTCGTCCAAAAAAGCGTTTGGGGGTAGCGTGATTTTTGGCATTTAGGCGTTTAAATTTTTCTTTGCAAACTCGGGCAGCTTGGCTATGAACCTGCCCGCGTCAAATTTTATGCCCTGCTGTGCGGCTTCTTTGATGAGTGCGAGTGCCGCATTTACCCTAAAATTCGAGCCTCCGTTGTAGGGCGCGAAAATGTGGTTCGTAATAGCTAACGCGTAGGCGTTTTTTTTCACGCTATCCCTTGCAGAATGGGGCGAATTCACAAAGCACACGCTCTCAATCAAGCTCTCATCGAAGTTCCAGCGATAAAACAAAAAGCCAAGAAAGGATATGTGGTCTACCCCGAGGAATTCCTCCTCCACAGAGCCTATTTCCTCGAAGTTTCTAGCCTTTAAAGCCGCTAAAAACTCGGCTGCTTTGCGCTCTTGGACTAAAAAATTTGAAAAAACTATCATCCCAAAGCGCAGCAGCATAGCACAAGGCACGAGCAGGTGCGACAGGCGTTTGTCCTCCTCTGCTAGCCACGCCGAAATAAAGGCAGTTTCCTCATTACACTGCCCCAAAAAGCCTTTTGTGTCGAGGTTGTAGGCGGACATATCGATTTTAGAGGTGCTTCTAATGGAGTCTGCGAGGACTATGTTGCGTATGTTGCCTATGCCAAGCAGGTTTATGACTTGTTGTATCGTGGTAATCTCGCGCGAAAAGCCGTAAAATGGCGAATTTGCCAGCTGCAAGAGTTTAGCCGTAACGACCGCGTCTGAGCCTATGATTTTAGCGACATTTTCTATGCTCACCCTCGCGCCAGCCTCGCTGATATAGGCTTGCAAGTCCCTCACGGTCTGCGGCAGCGGCGGCAGACTCTCGATACTCCTAACCAAAGCCTCGTTCATATCTTTCATAGCCGTCCTTTTGGTGTAAATTTTCGGTATTTTAGCATAAATTTTTTAAAATGTTTGAAAAGTTGTGAAATGTTTGAAATTGTAAAAATGAATTTTTTGGAAATTTCGTCATTGCGAGCGAGTGCAACTGCGCGAAGCGTGGCATCTGTGCGAGCGACCTATTATCGCCCAAAGACAAGCGAGAAATTTGCTAAAATCAAAGCAAATTCAACCCAAAAAACGCCCAAAATTTCACGCCTTATCGCCCTTTAAAAAATCCTTTACCACACTCAACGCCCCAATGAATTCAGCCGTCTCATAAGGCACGATGACCTTGTCTTTGCTGGGGTTTTTGGAAAGCTCTGTAAAAGCCGTGATTCTGTCCTTTGTGAGCAAAAATTCAGCCGCGAGTGGGCTTTTTTTCATCTCGTCATTTATGAGTTTTATGGCGTCCGCTTGCCCCTGTGCGAGCGCGATTTGCTCGTATTTTCGCGCATCCGCCATCCGCTCAATCGCCTCTGCTTGCAGCACTTGCTCTTGCTTGAACGCCTCCGCGCTGCGAATTTGCGCCTGTTTTTCAGCCTCTGCTTTGAGCTCGATGGCGCGCTTGTCGCGCTCCGCCTTCATTTGCTGGTTCATACTTTCTTGGATGTCCTTGCCCACCGATATTTCGCTGATTTCCACGCGCATAATTTTCACGCCCCAGTTGTGCGCCGCCTCGCCCAAAGCCACTTGCAGCGCGGCGTTGAGCTTGTCGCGGTTTGAAAACGCCTCATCAAGCGTGATTTTGCCAAGCTCGCCGCGCAAGGTCGTAACGGCAAGGTTTTCAATCGCCATTTGATAGTTCGTAACCCCATAAGTCGCGGTTTTGGCATCCATTACCGTGATAAAGACGATGCCATCGACAAAGATGCTGACATTATCCTTCGTAATCGCCTGCTGACCCATATTTATGAGCTGTTCCTTGCTCGTAACCTTGGCTACAACTCTATCTATGTAGGGTATGATGAGGTTAAGCCCGCCATATAGGGACTTGTGATAGCGCCCAAGCCGCTCAACTATGTAAATATCGGTCTGCGCTACTATTTTAAGCCCCGCAAATATCGTAGCTACCACGATTACAAGCACTATGCCAAGTGTGATTGTCGCCGCCATTTTGAGTCCTTTTTGGTAAAATTATGTGAATTTTAGCAAAATTTGGATAAAAAATTATTAAAAATGTGGGAAATTTTTGGGCAATTTCACAAAAAATCCTAAATTT
>CAVJSG010000135.1:0-2841 GCA_963651895.1 Campylobacteraceae bacterium | reverse complement strand
GCATATATCGTAACGGTGGCGAATCAAAAGGGCGGCAGCGGCAAAAGCACCGTAGTCGTAAATCTTGCCATAAAGCTCTCAAACCTCGGTGGCAAGGTCCTTGTGATGGACACAGACCCGCAAAAAAGCGTGGAGTGCTTTGCGAAAATCCGCGAAGCCAAAGCCCGTCAAAGCAAGAAGCTATCGCACTTTACGCTGGCAAACTGCGCTGGCGACATAGCTCAAAGCCTAAAAAGCTCCATAAAGCTCTATGATTTCATTATCATCGACACGGGAGGCATTGATAGTCAGGACTCTCGCAAGGCTATGCTCTACGCAGATGCCATTATACTGCCAAGCACGGCGTCCTCGTTTGACGCAGCCGTGCTAGATACGATGCTCGCAACCATCAAAGAGATAAAAGATTTGAACAAAGAGGTGAAAATTTGCATTTTGATGAACAAAATCAGCACGAATGTCTTTTTGGATAGGGATTTGGCGGACTATAAAAAAGGCGTTAAAAGCCTGCAAGAGGGGCTAAATTTGTGGGAGGATTTTTATCTTTTAAATAGCGTTTTGCGCGAGCGAATCGCGTATAGAAGGGCTATCGCTGAGGGGGTGGGTATCACGGAACACAGCGATATAAAGGCTCGGGGCGAGTTTGAGGAATTTTTTGCCGAATTTACTGACTGCGTAAATTTGCTCTCAAATTCCAAGAAAAACAAGGTTTAAACCACTCAAAAGGGGGACAAAATGAGGGACAAAATCTCAAAAATCGACAAGCTCGAAAAGAGCGACAAGGCGCAAGCTATCGTAAATAGGGCGTCAAGCGGGGTAAAGACGGCGCAAAAGCCCGCAAAACAGCCTACTAATGCGAAAAAAGGCAAGAAAAAGCCTGCGAGCACGAAACTTAGCGGCGCAAAATCTGATAAACAGGCTAGCGGGGCGAAATTTGGCAAGAAAAAGCCCGTGAGTGCCGCGAAATTTGACAAGGGCGCAAAGCCTGATAAACAAAGGCAGGGCGGCGCGAAATCTGCGAAAAAGAAGCCCGCCATAAAGTCGAAAAGTGCGGCGCAAAAACTCGCCAAAAGCAAGCTCAAATCAAGCTTTGCGCTGGGTAGTGTTTTTGCGAGTGCCGAGAAAATCGCCAAAATCGAGGCGTTTTTTGCCAAATTTATCAAAAACGCCGAGGACAAAAACGCCTTCATCAAAGAGGCGATTTTACGCCACATTAAGAGGCATAAAAAGAAAGGGTAAAGCCTAAATTTTTAAGCACAAAATGGCTGGTAGAGGGTAAATTTGGGCTTTGGTTTAGCTTGCTTTTTGCTTTGGGAGGGTCGGTTTGTTTTTTGTTTAAATCATTGAGGCGTTAAAATCATAAATTTAACGCATTCATCTGCTAGTCCTTATTTTCAACGCCATTTTTATTATGCTTTGCAAGGGCTAAAAATAATTCTTTTTTCGTCATTTTGGCTCGCTTTTGTGTGAATTTTTTGCAAATTTGTTATTTTAAAACCCCGCCTCATTTTTTGTGTGAATTTATCGCCCCAAAAATTCAACTTCATTTTCCACCAGCTGCTCGAAGCTCTCTCTTTTGCGAATTTGGCGGACTTTGCCATCCTCGAATGCCAGCTCGCAGGCTCTTGGGCGGGTATTGTAGTTGCTACTCATCGAAAATCCGTAAGCCCCGGCGTCTTTGATGATGAGCAAATCCCCGCCAGAGCTCTTTGGCAGCACCCTGTCCTTTGCGAAAAAGTCCCCACTCTCGCAGATGCCCCCCACCACATCGCAAAGGCTCGTTTCACCACTGCTGTAAGGCAGTTCTATGGTGTGATAAGCCTTGTATAAGCTAGGTCGCACGAAGTCGTTCATCGCCGCATCCACGATGACAAAGCGTTTTGCGCCGTTTGTTTTCTCATAAAGCACGCTACTGACGAGCTCTCCGCACTTTGCCACTAGGTAGCGTCCGGGTTCTAGGCAGATGGTTACATCAAGTCCGCTCAAAGTGGCTAAAATGCCCTGTGCGTAGGCGTTTAGCTCGGGTTCATCCTCGTTTTCATAAACCACGCCAAGTCCGCCGCCCACATCGAAAAATTTCAGCTCAATCTGTGCCGCTTTAAGCTCTCGCACGAGCCTTGCCACAAGGCTTGCGGCGTCAAAAATGGCTTGCAAATGCGTAATCTGCGAGCCTATGTGAAAGTGCGCGCCCACAGGCTCCAAAAAATCGCTCTTTGCGGCGTAAAGATACATCCTGCGCGCCTCGTCCTCGCGCACGCCGAACTTGTTTTCTTGCAGCCCTGTGGATATGTAGGGGTGGGTTTTCGCATCGACATTTGGGTTTATACGCACGGACACGCGGGCTTTTGCGCCGCTTTTTTGGGCGATTTTTTCAAGCAGCAACATTTCCTCAAAACTCTCTAAATTTATGTATAAAATGCCTAAATTTAGGGCTTTTTCAAGCTCTGCCGCGCTTTTTGCCACGCCACTAAATATGATTTTATAGGGCTTTGCGCCCGCTTTTAACGCCCTTTGCACCTCGCCTATGCTAACGCAATCAAAGCCGCTGTCGAGTTTGGCGAGCATTTGCAGTAAGCTTAAATTTGAATTCGCCTTTACCGCGTAGAAAATTTGCGATTTTCTCGCCGCAAAAGCCGCTTTTAGCGCGTGAAATTTAGCCTTTATCAAGTCAAAATCATAAATATAAAAGGGCGTGCCAAATTCCTTAGCAAGTGCTTTGTAGTCGAGGTTTGCGTGCATTGTTTGTTTTGCTTGTGTTTTTTGCATTTTACCTAGCCTTTTTGTGAATTTAAAAAATGGGGCATTATAGCAAATTTTGCTGACAGGGTTTGCGAAAATTTACAC
>CAVJSG010000134.1:0-5632 GCA_963651895.1 Campylobacteraceae bacterium | reverse complement strand
CGCGAATTTGTAACTTTGGTTTTGCTTTGAAATTTAAATTTGTCGTTAAATTTTACTCAAAATTTACTTCCAAATTTAAATCAAATTTTTTGTGAATTTTAAGCCCAAATTTACGATTTTACACAAATTTTACCCAGTCAAAATACCGCAAATTCACATTTGCCAACACCCCTATACCCTCGCCACGCCCTATAAAGCCCATTTTCTCGCTTGTCGTAGCCTTTACATTTATGCGAAATTCAGCCACGCCCAAGTATTTTGCGAGATTAAAGGCGATTTGTTTTTTAAATTTACCCAGCTTTGGCTGCTCGGCTATCGCCGTTATATCAGCATTTACAAGCTCATAGCCAAGCTCTAATACCCTTTTATACACGCTTAAATTTCGCGCTTGTGTCAGGGAAAAGCCCGCCTATGTCGCCCAAACTTGCAGCTCCTAAAAGGGCGTCTATGAGTGCGTGTGCGATGACATCGCCATCTGAGTGCGCAACCACGCCCATAGTTTTATGCACCTCAATGCCGCCCAAAATCAGTGGGCGTTTTTGCCCAAAACTATGCACATCAAAGCCGTTTCCGCAAAAAATTTCCTGCGAGGGGGGGGGTAAATTCAGCCTTTTTAAATCCTCTTTAAAGGTGATTTTATGGGCGTTTTCCTCGCCCTGCACGAAGCAAACCCTGCCCCCCACGCTCGCCACGGCACTGCTATCATCGGTAAAGTCCGTGCCTGTGGCAAGTGCCTCGCGCAAAAGCCTAGTGCGTGAGAGCTGGGGCGTTTGGATGAGCTTGATTTGCTCTCTTTTCAGGGGCTTGTCCTCGTAAAGCGTGGTGTCAGCGACCTTTAAAGCGGGTGTAATGCAGTCTGCGTGCTGAGCGTTTTGCAGCAAACGAGCCACTAAGTCCCTACTAGCAAGCACCCGCGCCACATCGCTAACTAGCATAAACTCGCTTTGCACCGCTTCAATGGCGTTTTTTAGGCTCTCCGCGCGACTAGCACCGCCTTGCACGAACTCATAATGTGGCGCAAATTTGCGCATATATTTTGGCTCGCCACACGCCACAACGACTTTTTTAAAATCGTAGCACTCGCTTAAACGAGCACTCGCATAAAGCCATAGCGGCTCGCCGCCAAGCCTTAAAAACTGCTTTTTGCAAGGCATTTCAAAGCGCGTGGAGCCTCCCGAAGCAAGCATTATCAGACTTATGTCAAGTTTTGAACCGTCTAGCATTTTGTCCCCTTTTTTGTTTTTTAATGATAGAGTGTTACAAAAATTCACACCTTTGCGTAAATTTTAAATGAAATTTACGCTAAAATTCACAAAATTTCTCCAAAAAATTCACACCAAATTCAATCCCCAAAAACCCAAAATTTAGCTCAAAAACTTCCCAAATTTCACCCCAACTTCGCCTTTAAAATTTCATTAACCTTGCTTGGATTAAACGCGCCCTTGCCCTCTTTCATCACCTGCCCCACGAAAAAGCCAAAGAGCTTGTCCTTGCCACCCTTAAATTCAGCGACTTTATCCGCGTTTGCCGCCAAAACCGCCTCGGCGATTTTCTCAATCGCCCCATCATCGCTAACCTGCCTTAAATTCAGCTTTTCTATGGCGTCATCGACACTCACAGAGGGCTTTTCAAAGACAAAGGCAAGCACCTCTTTGCCTGCTTTACCCGAAATCGTGCCGTCCTCGATGCGAGCGATGATGTCGCCAAGTTTGCTCGCATCAACGGGCGAATTTTCAATGCCTAGCTCGCCTTTCAAAAGCCCCATTAGCTCAGTGGTAAGCCACGACACGCAAAGTTTCGCGCCAAGCCCCCTATTTATAAGGCTTTCAAAAAAGCGGCTCATTTCAAGGCTCGATACAAGCACCTCTGCATCGCCCTCTTTCACGCCCAAATCCCTTATATAGCGCGTTTTCTTTTCATCGGGCAGCTCAGGGATTTGAATTTGCAGCATTTCAGGGCGCAGCAGCACAGGCAAAAGGTCAGGCTCTGGGAAGTAGCGATACTCAGCACTATCCTCTTTGCCGCGCATTGAGCGGGTGGTGAGGTTCGCGGTGTTAAAAAGGCGCGTTTCTTGCACCACTTCGCGCTCGTAAGTGCCATCCTCCCACGCCGCGCTCTGCCGCTGCACCTCATAATCAATAGCTTTTTGGATGAAGCGAAAGGAATTTAAATTTTTTATCTCCACGCGCGTGTAGAGCTTGCTTTCGCCCTTTGGGCGGATGCTCACATTCGCATCGCAGCGAAAGCTACCCTCTTGCATATTTGCGTCTGAAATGTCCAAAAATCGTATAATCGCGTGCAGTTTTTTCAAGTAAGCCACTGCCTCATCGGAGCTGCGTAAATCAGGCTCGCTGACGATTTCAAGCAGAGGCGTGCCCGCGCGGTTTAAATCGACTTTGGAGTGCGAACTTTCGTGTATGTTTTTTCCTGCATCCTCTTCTAAGTGCGCCCTGGTAATGCCTATGCGCTTGTTAGCCCCGCCCACGCTGATGAAAAGCTCGCCGCGCTCGACTATGGGGACATCAAACTGCGAGATTTGGTAGGCTTTGGGCAGGTCGGGGTAGAAGTAGTTTTTGCGGTTAAAGACGCTGCGCTCGTTGATTTGTGCGTTGATAGCCTTGCCAAACGCCACGGCTTTGCGCACGGCTTGCTCATTTAGCACGGGAAGCGCGCCTGGCAGGGCTAGGCAGGTGGGGCAGACATTGACATTTGGGGCTTCGCCAAAGCTCGTGGCGCAGGAGCAAAAGATTTTGCTGCGGGTGTTTAGCTGGGTATGCACCTCTAAGCCGATGATGACTTCAAACATTGTGTTTTCCTTTGTTTTGTGTGAATTTTGCATTGCTTTCTTGGCGTGAATTTTATCTTGTCGCTTGCTTTTAAAATGCTTTACGGCTAGCGTGGCTAGCGGGCTTAGCTTGCGGCGATAAATCGATTTTTTGGGGCTTGACAAACTATTTTGTTTAGTCTGCACCCCAAAAAATCGATTTCTCATCCACAATCGTCAGCCCGAGCAAACGCCTTAATTTTAGCATTTTAAGCGAATTTTTATACCGCTTTAATCCATAAATTTTTGCGTAAATTTTACAAAAAATTCGCAAAAAGTTCGTGAATTTTAGGCAAAATTTGAGAAAAATTCACAAAATTCTGCAAATTTTGGCGTGAATTTGTGAATTTTCCCTAAATTTTTGCACAATTTTAGCAAAATTCAACGCAAAATTCACTCCGCCTTGTCGTCCTTTTGATTTTCTAACCCCTTGCGCAGCTCGTCATTTTCGATGAGCAAAAAACTTATCATAAAAAGCAAGAGTCCCGGCAGCGCACCCACTAGGGCGTAGAGTGGCGAGTGGCTGAGCGCAAAGAAATACCACGCCCCAAAAATCGACAACGCAAACCCCACGCCCTTTAAAAACTCATAAAAATAAATCAAACTCTATCCTTAACGCCCATCAAATCGCCTTTTGCGCACCCCAAATTCACGCTTTACACTCACAAAACGCCATTCAAAGGACCTTGCAAACTTCGCCCTTTGTGAAAATTTAGCGGCGTTTAAAATTAAGATTTTAGCGAAAAATTGTGAATTTTTTGATAAATTTTAATGGGGGCGAAATTTTGACAAATTTTGGGCAAAAATTGCCTGAATTTTCGCCAAAAATCGCACGAAATTTAGCCAAATTTTCACAAAATTCACAAAAAATTCAAAAATTTTAAACAATTTTCGCTATAATGCCCCAAAATTTCTAAATTTAGGGGTCAAAATGAAAGATTTGTTCTTGTTTAGCTCGTTCATCGATGCTAGCCACAGCTTCGCCTACTTTTTCCACCTCGCACTTGTCGCTATTATCGCAGTTTGCATAGCCAAAATGGCGACAAAGTCAATGCAGCTCGTGCCTCGCGGAGTGCAAAACATCGCAGAAGCCTATTTAGAGGGCGTTGTGAGTATGGGGCGCGACACGATGGGCAGCGAGGAGCTGGCTCGCAAATACCTCCCATTAGTCGCCACCATCGGTTTCATCGTGTTTTTCAGCAACATCATCGGCATTATCCCGGGCTTTGAAGCCCCCACAGCGAGCCTGAACCTCACAGCGACAATGGCTATTATTGTTTTCGTGTATTATCACTTCGAGGGAATTCGCGCACAAGGGGCTTTGCGCTACTTCAAGCACTTTATGGGACCCGTGCCCATCCTCGCTCCGCTAATGTTTCCCATCGAGGTCGTCTCGCACTTCTCGCGTGTCATCAGCCTGTCGTTTCGGCTTTTTGGCAACATAAAAGGCGATGATTTGTTCTTGGGCGTGGTGCTCGCACTTGTGCCCTGGGTCGCGCCGCTGCCTGCTTATGTGCTGCTTACCTTTATGGCGTTTTTGCAAACATTTATTTTTATGATTTTAACCTATGTTTATCTAGCCGGCGCAGTAGCAGTGAGCGAGCATTGAGAATTATTCTATTTCGTTGAATTTGGGCGTGAAATTTGGAATTAAAGTTTGAAACAAAAGTTTGGCATAGAATTTGAGTAATTTTTTGTGAATTTGTGCTGAATTTTGGGCGTTTTGGGTTAAATTTGGTGTGGATTGTGTAAATTTTTTGGCTGAAATTCACACGAAAATTCACGGGATTTAGCAAAACCACCGCCACACTTTTAATTTTCAACAAAAAATTATATGAATTTTCCTTAAATTTTAGAAAAAATTTTATTCCCACCCTACTTTGTGTCTATGAATTCCAAACGCCTTATGATTTTCTCATCAACTTGGGACTATGGAGTTTTTTCGGGCGGTTTTTTGGATGGAAAAGATGCAAAGCAAAAGTATGATGCTATAAAGGATGCTTGTGGATTTTATGGTGTTTTTAAAGTATTTTATATTACTTGTTTGTTTTCTTGGATTTATATTCTTTTTAAAATTTCATCAGCTATTTTTTCAGCTCGTTTTTGCAAAAATATGTCGTAATTATCTTCTAAAATTCCAAAGGTATCAAAATCTATCAAATGGGTTTTTAAATCCTCTTTCAAGTTAGGATTTTCATTTGCAATTTCTTTAATGTATTTGCTTGGGGCTTTATCTCGTATCTCTCTTTTATTGAGATAATCATCAACAAGCGTTATATTTGCTAGGGCATTGGCAAATTCATCTTGTTTTTTTCTTTTTAAATAAGCCTTTGGAAAAAAATGATGATAATTTTTTGAAGTGGCTATGCTTAAATAAGAATTGTCAAGTCTTGTATCACTAGAATCCCTAAAACTTTTCGGTTTAAAACTAGCTAATATACATAAAACAGCTTTATCGAAAGCGTTTGAGGCTGAAAAATTTTCCTTAATCACGCCGATAAAATACTCTTGACTATCATTTTGTATGGGTATTTTTTTATCAAAATCTATTTCTTCGCCGTTTCTAATTTGCTCTATCAGTTCTATATCTTGCGTTAATATAGTATCTGATGATGATGAAAATCTCCAAGAAAAAGCACTTCTAAAAAAGTATTTGCTTAGTTTTTGTGATTGTGATTTATTAGCAGGTTTTAATTCGTTAATTCTGAAAAAATACGCAAATGCAACTAATAAAGCCGAATAAGGCAACAAATGAGAAGCAGGAATTCTTAAATTATTTCTCACAAATTCTATTGCTATCTTTAAAGC
>CAVJSG010000133.1:0-5681 GCA_963651895.1 Campylobacteraceae bacterium | reverse complement strand
AATTTCACTTTCCAAACTTTTACAAAATCTCCCAAAAACCTTGGCAAAAACTATGTCCGCTTCCGTGATTTCTATTTCTATTTTTTGTAGCAAATTCAGTGAATTTTCGCTCAAAATCACCTCGCAGCCTTTGATTTCATCATCGATTTTAGCGATGCTAATGCCTGCGTTTTCGATGACATAGGCTTTAAAACGCTTGCCTACTTGCCCTGCCGCCCAGCGAGCGAATTTGCGTTTCATAAAGTCCCACGCCACCTTGTCTGCCTCGCGTTCAAGCGTGCTTAAAGCCTCGCAGGTGGCGTTTATGCCAAGCAGCAAGTAGCCAAAGCCCCGCTCATCGCCGCGCGCTTTAAGCAGGCGGTGCAAAAGCAGGTCGGAGTATCGGCGAATGGGGCTTGTGAAGTGCGTGTATCGCGCAAAGCCCAGCCCGAAGTGCCCTGCGTTCTCGCTCGCATACTCGGCTTTCTTTTGCGCCTTTATGATGAGCCTATCGACCTCATCGCGGATGCCCATTTCACTTGCTATGGCTTGGATATTGCGGATGAGTTCTGCCAAATTTGGCTTGAATTTCGCGTCAATGCCTAACTCTGCGAGTTCTGCGAGCAGTTTTATGATTTTTTTATTATCCGCCGCGCCGTGGTTGCGAAAGATGCCCCGCCCTTGCAAAAGCCTTGCCGCAGCTTTGTTTGCCAGCAGCATACACTCCTCTATCAGCTGATGAGACGCCGTGTCGCCCTCATAGTGCGTGCTTTGCAAGCCCCCCGCCTCGTCAAGGCGCATTTTTAGCTCATTTGTGCGAAATTCAAAGGCGTTTTTTAGGCGTTTTTTGCGCTCTTTTTGCATTTTCGCCGCTAGCTCATAAAGCCATTGCAAGTCCCCTAAATTTGGCTTTTTTTGCAAAATCTCATCCACTTCATCGTAGTTAAATCGGCGTTTGGAGTTGATTATCGCCTCGAAAAGGTGTTCTGTGCGCACTTCGCCGCTTTCATCAAAGCAAATTTTAAAGCAAAAAGCCAGCCTGTCCTCGTTTGGTTTTAGCGAGCAGATATTTTCGCTGAGAATTTGCGGCAGCATAGGCACGGCGCGGTGCGGGAAATATATGGAAAAACCGCGATTTCGAGCCTCTTTATCAGTCGCACTAAAAGCAAATACATACTCGCTCACATCCGCGATAGCCACAAACAAAGCATTTTCCACGCTATCATAATAAATAGCATCGTCAAAGTCCTTTGCATCCACAGGGTCTATGGTGCAAAAGCCCAAATGTCTTAAATCTGCACGCTGTGGATACATACTAGCATCGACAAAATCGCCGTTTGCGCTAGCCTCATTTAAGCAAGGCGCGGGAAATTCATCGTTTTTGTTATAAAGGGCGAGAGAGATTTTCTCATCCACGCCCTCATCCTCAATATGCCCCAAAACTTCGATGATATCGCCGCTCGCGCTGTCTATTTTCAGCAAAGTGCCTAGTGGTAGGGCTTTGAGCGACTTTTGACTCGCCCTTAAAGGCGCGCTAAGCCCTGTTTTGACATTCATTCCAAGCACCGCAGCCCCGTAACGCTTGGTGATGACGATGGCTGTGGCGTTTGCGCGCTCTAAAATGAGTGCTACTTTGGCGCACAGACGGCGTTTGCGCGAGCCTAAAACCTTGCAAGCGACTATGTCAGCGTAGTTTGCGCCCTTTAAGTCTCGCGCCTCGATGAGAAAATCTTGCTTGTAAGCCTCATCAAAGGGGCGCAAAAAGCCCGTGCCCCTGCTTGAAATGTCGATTTTACCGAATACAAAGCCGTTGTTTAGGTAAAACTTGCCCCTGTGTTCGCTGATGATTTCGCCGCTTAAAAGCTGCTTTAAAAGCACCTTAAATTCGGCATTTACTTCATTCGCACTCAGTCCAAAGGCTAAATTTTTTAGAAAGTCTTTCACTTTTTTTCTTTAAAATTGAGATGATTTAGCGAATTTTACAAAAACAAGCTGAAATTTGGCTAAATTTTGGCAAGAATTTGCGCAATTTATCAAAAAAAGCCCAAAATTTAGCGCATAAAATTTTGCCACTTTGCTTACGATTTAATGCTAAAATTTGGGCAAAGGAAAAGTTTTGCTACAAACTAAATTTTACAAAATCGACTCCACAGACGATGTGGAACTTGGCATCAAACGCAGCTCAAAGCTCGAATTTAAGGTAGTTTTTGAGGACTCAAAAAGCGCGAAGGCTATTTTTGTCTTTATTACGGGCTGCGGGATGGATGCGGTGAATGGTGATTATCCCCAGCACATAGCTGAATTTGTGGCGCAGAGTTACGGCGCGGCGGTGCTTTTGGTGAATTATCACTGCATACAAAATAGATACTGGATGGGCGCGACAAATTGCTTTGACGAGATTGATTTCACCATACTTTCGCAAAGCTGCGAGGCTTTAAACATAGCTCTGCCAGCGAATTTAGTGCCAAAGGTCAATGAAACAGCCGAATTTTCAGCAATAATAGAGCTTTTAAGATTCCTAAATATCGAGCTTAGAAGGCTTAAAAATGAGCGCAAATTTCTAGCTCAAAACAAACTAATCCTCACTCTAAGCACGGTGCCCACCAAAAACGAATACCAAAATTTCGGCGTGATGCAGGCTTTGGATATTTTAAACGCCCTTTGCTTTGTGAAAAAAAGTGCTGAATTTAAGCTTGCCAAAGACTGCAAAAGCCTACTGCTTGGCAGTTCGCACGGAGGGTATTTGGCACTTTTGTGCGCGAAATTTGCGCCGTGGCTCATAGACGGAGTGGTGGAAAATTCAAGCTATGTGAGCGTCCCGCCCCAGTATATAGGCTTTGGCAAGCAGCTGGACTATGAAAAATACTACGAAATGCACGAAAATTTAGAAAACATCCTATTAAAAGGTTTCACAAAAAGCCTGTGGAGCATAGATAGAGCCTCGCCGCACTTTTTTTCCCCAGCTCACAACCGCATACGAAACATCCTAGACGGCGCACATTTGCAAGTGGCGGCAGGGCATTTTAAGCCCAAAATCATCTCGTATCACGGCATAAACGACACCATCATCGCACCTGTAAAGCAAAAGTGCGATTTGCACGAGCTTTTGGCGGCTTTGGGCTTTGAAAACCGCTTGTTTGTGGCAAAAAGCAAGGATGATATAGACGGCAAATTTATCAAGCATTTAGAGCACGGAATGGGAATGTCGCTAAAAACCCTGATAAAAAGGGAGCTGCCCCCACTTTTAGAGGCGAAATTCGCGCGAAAAAAGGACGAACCGCGCGAAATAAGCTATGAAAGCGAGGATTTGTGCTATCATTTCAAAGAGAATTCAAGGGGGGGGGGAATTGACTTGGTGATAGAAAGGGGCGAAAATGTTTAATGGCTTAGTGCGCGAAATCGCTGTGGTGCAGCACTTTGCGGGAAATGTGCTGAGCCTAAAAGCCCGCCACAAGCCAAATTTGGGCGATAGCATTGCGGTAAATGGGGCTTGTTTGAGTGTAATCAAAGTCTTTGCAGACGGCTTTGCGGTGGAGTTGTCGAAAGAAACGCGCACGCACATTGCCGTGCAAAACCTCAAAGACAGGGTGCATATAGAGCCTGCGATGAGGCTTGATGAACGAGTGGATGGGCATTTGATGCAAGGGCACATTGATGGGGTGGGCGAGATTTCGCACATCGCGCAAAATGAAAATGGGACGGATTTTTTTGTGAAAATCCCGCCAAATTTGCAAAAATTTATGGCGCCAAAGGGCAGCGTGGGCGTGGATGGCGTGAGTTTAACCATAAACGAAGTCCTAGAAAACGCCGTTCGCCTAACTATCATACCGCTTACACTACGCGAGAGCTTGTTTGGCGGCTACCGAGTGGGGCGCAAAGTAAATATAGAAAGCGATTTGCTGGCTCGCTATGTGGTGAATGCGCTGGAAAATGGGGTTTTGCCAAATTTTATAAGTGGCGTGAATTTGGGTGAAAATTCAGGCTTTTCAAAGGGTAAAAATTCTAGCGCGGCGCAAAATACGGCTTTTAAAAATTCACGACAAAACGGCGATTTAAGGGCATTTGCGGACGGCGAAAATTCGCAAAATTCACAAAAAAATTCACAAGGAAAACCCTCGTGGCAGGACATCGAGCGCATTTCTTATCTTTATTAGAAAACGATTTTTGCTCCGCCTTTTGCGCTTACGGGAGCGATTTTATGGGCTTTCGCGGGCAGGTTGTAGTGCAAAACATTTTCGCCAAACCTTTCATAAAAAAAGCCGTTTTTATGCGCCAAATTCACTCAAATTTGGTGAATTTTTATGCACCAAGCGGCGAAATTTACGAATGCGATGGGCTAATTAGCAGCGAAAAAGGCGTTGCGCTGTGCGTTTTAAGCGCAGACTGCCTGCCCCTGCTTTTGTGGCACAAAAAGGGCTTTGTCGCCGCGCTGCACTCGGGGCGCAAGGGCTGCTTTGAAAACATTTTAGCAAACGCGGTAAAAGCCATAAAAAGCCGCGATGAGAGCCTAGAAAATGGGGGCTTCACGCTGTTGATTGCACCCGGAATTTGTCAAAAAAACTACGAAATAAGCGGCGAAATTCTAGCCCTCGCCAAAGAAAAATTCGCTGAATTTGTAAGCGAAAATCGCCTTGATTTAAAGGGCATAGTCCGCCGCCAAGCCCAAGAACTAGGCATTTGCGACATAAGGGATTGCGACATTTGTAGCTTTGAGGACGAGCGATTTTTTTCTTACAGGCGCGGGGATTTAGAAAAACGCTTTGTGAGCGTTATCGTTTTAAAGGGCGTTTAAATGTAGTGTGAAAGGGCTTAAAAACTTTCAATCTTAGCCAAAATGTGAATTTTAAAGACAAAAACACAAATTAAAAAGTTTCGTCTAACTAAATTTTGCTCACAAAGAAAGAAAATTTTGTTATTTACCCAAAATAAACAAAATTTTAGATATAATGCCAAAAATTTTATGGGATTTTCACAAAAAAAATCTTTTATCAAAAAAGTATTGAAGTTTGATAAGAGGATGTTTCATTTAATGTTGAATTTGACCTAATAGTTAAACCAAGGAATCAAAGAAAGGATATATAATGCATAGACAAACACTTCCGCAAAAATCCATTCCTTACAAAGTCATTAGAGAACTTGTAAGACCAATAAAACAGCTTTTTGCATTACCAGCTAAAATAGCTTGGTATAAACGAGAGATGCACGAGTATTTTAATTTCCCAAATGCTTTTATAGCATATCGTGGAATATTTGATAGTTTCAAAGAAGCTATGGATTCGGCTCCAAAAGATGGTAAAAACTGTTGTTATAGCGAAGAAGAGCCAGATTTCAATGAGCTTTTAGCCGCAACACGAAACCGAGAAGTCGGCAATATGGAATACCCCTTACTTTTTTGGCTTTATGTGATTGCAAGGTCTTGTGTAAGCAAGGCTATCCCTTTTAGTGTGCTTGACTTTGGTGGTGGCTATGGCAGTCATTATTTTTCTTTTACAAATAGCACTAAAATTCTCAATAAACACGACACACTTGCAAAAAACCTACAATGGCAGATTGCTGAAACGCCTACAAAAGTTGAATTTGGTAATAAAATCGCCAAAGCATTACAGCTAAAAAATTTATATTTCATTCCAAGCATTATGCAAGCAAAAGCACACAATGTATTTATAGCATCTGGCGTACTTCAATATATAGAAAATGCGCTT
>CAVJSG010000132.1:0-5743 GCA_963651895.1 Campylobacteraceae bacterium | reverse complement strand
CCCACAACCCTCACTTTTTCCTAAAAAGCGCGTTGAATTTTTCGATGAAGTCTAGTGGATCAACTTGCGCTCCGCCGGCGAAAATCCCAAAGTGCAAGTGCGCGCCCGTTACGCGCCCCGTGTCTCCGCTTAAAGCGATGACTTGCCCCTTTTTCACGCGCTGTCCTACCGCCACTTTTAGCTCGCTGAGGTGATAATACTGCGTGAAAATTCGGTATCCGTGGTCGATGATAACCGAACCACCCGCGTAGTAGCGGTCTTTTGCGAGGCGCACTATGCCATCATTTGCCGCTACTACGGGCGTGCCAACAGCCGCGCGAAAGTCCGTGCCGCCGTGGTAGCTTTTTAGCGTGCCGTTAAAAACCCGCGCCGAGCCAAATTTGCTCGTGATAGCCGAATTTATAGGCATCACAAACTCGCCCTTATACAAAGCCTTGTTCGTGTAGGTCGCATAGACGGCGTTTGCTTCCTTTAACTCCGCTGCGATGCGCTGCTGGGCGGCTTTGGGGGGGCTTATCTTGCTTGGTTCTACGCTTAAATTCTCAACCTCATAATCGCCATCAACGCCGAGTAAATGGTATTTTAGCGTCTGCCCGTCCGCGTAAAGTGCCGCTACCTCCGCGCTTGCAATGGGTTTTTTGTAGGCTGAGCTAAACACCAGCACCACTTTGTTCGCATCGCTTGGATGAGCAAAAACGCGCTCGGTTCGTGGCTTTTGGCTGAGGTTTGTGAGGCTTTTTATGTCTTTGAGCCCCTGTTTGCTAAACTGCAAGATAATCGCCTGCCCCTTGGATATGTTTAAATCGGCGTTTGTGGAGTTTGAGTCTTTTGAATTTGCGTTATTTTGGGAGTTTGTGGCGTTTTTATTTTGCAAAGTAGCGTTATTTTCGGCACTCAAAGGCAGCAAAGCAAACGCAAATGCCCAAAATAAAGCGTAAAAAAGCCTTTTCATAAGCTTAACTCCTTAATGTCCGCCACGCTCAAAAACGCCTTGTAAATGCCATAAACTAGGGCTTGGCGGTTGTTTTTTAGCCCCTCATCAGCCACATTTATCATCACCTTGTCAAAAAACGCGTCTATTTGGGGTTTTAGGGCAAACAAAGCCTCCAAAAGCACCGCAGGCTCGGCGTGTAAATCGACACTTTTAAAGGCTTCATAAAGTGCTTTTTCCTCGCCTTGCTCAAATTTCGCCTCATTTACGCGCCCAGCCTCGCTCACAGCGATATTTGCAAGCCTTTTAAAGGTGCTAAATTTCTCGCCAAAATCGCCTTTTTTACTCAAAGTTATAAGAGCCTTTATGCTTTTATCAATATGCAGCAAATTCGCACTTTGCGAGGCTAAAACGGCTTTGATAAACGATGCGTTCGCGTCATAAAGCGTGTAAAGTCGCTCAAAGATAAAATTTTCAAGGGCTTGCAGCTCAAATTTTTTGTAGTTTGGCGCGAGGGCGGCTAGAATTTGGCGCAAATCAAAGCAAACGCCTAAATTTAGGGCGATTTTGATGAGCCCACTCGCCGCACGGCGCAGTGCGTAGGGGTCTTTCGTGCCGCTTGGCACTTTATTTAGCGAAAAAAGCCCCAGCAGCGTGTCTAGCTTGTTTGCAAGTGCCACGATGCTCGAAAATTTGGTGCTTGGTAGGGGGTCGTTCTCAGCCTTTGGCAGATATTGTTCGCGCAGAGCAAGGGCGATTTCCTCGCTAAATCCCTGCGCCCTAGCGTAGTAAGAGCCCATAATGCCTTGCAGTTCGGGGAATTCATACACCATAGAGCTGAGTAAATCAGCCTTTGCGTAGTGTATAGCCTTTGAAACCTCGCTAAAATCGCACTTATAAAGCTCGCACAGCACGCGGGCTGCCTTTTTCTCGCGTTCGCTTTTGTCTTTCATACTGCCCAAGCCCTCTAAATAAAGCACGCCGTCAAGTTTGTCTGCGCAAAGCCCCATTTTTAAGTCGTTTTGCCAAAAAAACGCCGCATCGCTTAGCCGCGCGCGCAGCACTCGTTCGTTGCCAGCGATGATTTGCGCATAATCCTCGCATACCGCGTTTGCTACCACCACGAAGTGATTTGCGAGCTTCCCACCGCTAAAAACGCTAAAATAACGCTGATTTTCGCGCATCGAAAGGATGATGACCTCGCTTGGAATGCCTAGAAATTCGCCCTCAAAGCCCCCCAGCAGTGCCTTTGGATACTCGGTTATGGCTACTACTTCGTCTAAAAGCGCGGCATCCTCGGCGATTTGCACCCCAAATTTAGCCTCGATGCCCTTAAATTCAGTCTCTATCTTGGCTCGCCTTTTATTTTGGTCTAAAATCACAAAGTTTTTTTCAAGCAGCTCAAAATACTCGCTAATGCCTTTAAATTCGAGCGGCTCGTAGCTTATGCTGCGATGCACAAAGCTTTTCATCGCACTTTTCACGCCATAAGCCTCAAAATTCACGCTTTCATCGCCTAGCACGCAAACAAGAGAGCGAATGGCGCGGATAAACTCGAATTTGCCGCTGCCCCAGCGCATAGTCTTGCCGAAATTTAGGTTTTTTAGCCATTTTTCTATCATCTCGCCCAAAAGCTCGCTGCTACGCCGCCCAGCGCACTTTTGCTGATGATAAAGCACTTCCTTGCCCTTGATGAGCTTGAATTTCAGCTCACTCTCGCTTATGCCAGCCTTTAAAATAAAGCTTTTGCCAGCGTTTGTGAGCTTGCCGTCCTTGTAGGCTATGTCTTTGGGCGCACCGATGAGCTCGATAACGCTGTCTGCTTGGTGCTGCGGGAAATTTTCGTGGAGCAAAACAAGGCGGCGCGGGGTGTAGAAAAGCTCAAACTCGCTTTGAAGGCTGTATTCATCAAGCACTGCCTGCCACTTGGGCTTGATATTTGGGAGTTCTTTGAGTAGCGGGATGGCGGGAAGCTCCTCCACGCCGATTTCTATGAGTAATTTTTGTGCCATTTTTCGCTTTCTAATAAAATTTTTTGCCTTTGCCAAAGCCCAAAACGGCATTTTAGCCTAAATTTCTTTACGAAAGGCTTTAAGTGGTTAAAAATTCAGCATTTTGGGTAGAAAAATTACACCTTGTTTGGTTTTTGTTTGAAAAAATCACACGAAAATACCCTAATCAGCCCTTGCCAGCCTTCTTAATTCGCAAATGTCCTTGCAGTGCAAAATCCGAAATTACATAGCAAACGCACAATGGAGTGCTTGTAAGCCCTATGAAATAGTAGTTAGTAAGGGATTAAAAATTTGAAAATAAAGGTAAATGGAAGTGGTAAAAATACGAAAAATTTTAAAAGCCATAGACAAAATTTTGTAAGAGAAAATAGAAAATGATTAGAAAATTTTTATTGATTTTAACAAATTTTGTGTATTTTGAGCAACATATCCTTTAGTGAATGCTATTGCAAGTAGTGCAAATGCTGCTGATGCAAGTGGCATTCTAACAAACGCCACAAATTATTATGTTTCAACATACGGAAAGTGCCAAGTGAGGCAAAGGATTATAAGGCACAAATTACAGGTTATGATTTTATAAAAGTCATCACATTTTGCGAAATAGTGTCTGAAAGTAACGATGAACTACCCATTCCCAAAAACTATAAACGCAAACACCTTACATTATGAAGGCAGCTTTAACGATAGAACCAACAACGCCCAACGCATAGGTAGTGATGGCATTCTATCGTCAATAAAAAAGAAAGCAAACAAAGTGGGCAATAGCGTTCAACGATTAGTCTTAGTTCAAGCGATTTTGTTATTGAGAAAGTAGAAGACAAGGCTGGTATGACGCTATCTCTTTTTAGATAGTTTAGCTATTTTAAAGGATATTAGTGCTGATAAGAAGGCTAAAAGGTGGTAACTAGGGTAAATTTCCAAATGGAATAAAAAACTTCACAAGTTGTAGGACAAACCGCACAAGGCTTTAATCAAAGTAACATAGATTATTTCAAAAATTTATATAACAATTTAAATGAAGTCTATATCCACTTACAAAATTTACTTTTCATAGTCGTGGGCGGCTTTTTCTCGCCACACTAGGCGGAGGCGAAATTCAAAAGTATTTGGAAAATAGAAAGCAAAGCACAGGAAATAAAGAGCCTTATTTGTATAAATTTTTTCATTCCACTACTTTGTGCAGGTGTGTTTTATATGCCTATCACAAGTGGCGGAGGCGTGAATTCTACTGTGATTCAAAAGATTATTCAGTATTTCACAGCAAAGGCAAATCATATCGCTGATGTAGCAAACAACATAGATACAGGCTTATGCGAGAAAAATAGCTGAAAATATGAGTGTAAATTATGGTGATTTGAGCGAAGATTTATTTAAAGGTGTTACAAGATACGAACAAGCTATGCCATAAAAGAGGAAGCAAAAAATAAATCATAAGCCACATTCTCCTCTGTGTGAATTTGAGTGTTTGGGGATATGTTGTTAAAGGCTATGTCGTTAATGTCTTTGTTGTTCTCGCTTTTAAGCACAAAGGTTTTAGTGCGGATAGCATTAAATGACTATATAACAATTATTTGTGAAAAATTTTTATTTTGATTATTTTAAAAACTCATAAAATCCCCTTGACAAATTTAATTTTTTATGGTATAATTACGCCGTGCTTTGCAAGATTTTTGCATCGGTCTCCTTTATGTGTATTGTTTTGCCTCCGTTTTCTCAAAATGGGGGATTTTAGAATTTTTAACAAGGGCTTACCCTTAATATAAGCCCCTTTTTAAGCGTTCTATGTTGCACAACAAAGATTTTCATTCCCTTATAGTTTGGTCATTTATTATATTGCAAAGTCTTTGTTTTACAACATAACCCCATCGCAACAAAAAATGCAGTATTTAATTCTAAATTAAAAAATACGAAAGGAAAGTAAAATGAAACTAACAGAGACACAAATATCGCAAGCGGAAACTAAATATCAGATATTATATCAATACTTGGCGTGAATGGTTTGCCAAAAATGTGAATGTCAAAAACGCCACAGACGATGAATTAAAAGCGTTTGCAAATTTGAATACAATACTAAAATTAGTTGAAAGCAGTGCAAGCTACCTGAGAAAAAGGGAGTGTGGCAAACCTACTTTTAAGCCGATGAGTGATTATTTTAATATAGGATAGTGCTATGGAAAAAGATATTAGGATTAGAGAGAAAGGACGCTCTTTTAATGAAGTCGGGGAGTTGATGAGGCTAAACCCTGTAACAGTATATATGCAACAAAGGCGATTTAAAAAGCGAGAAACAGCTTTGGATAGTAATGGGCATAAAGTAAAATTTGCAACCGTATTGCTATATCGCTTTTTGGCACACCTACCTGATGATTATGTGGAATTCTTTACGAATGACGATAACTTCGAGGATAGGGGTATGTATCTGAAAGAAAAATAGCATTTTATGTGGAGTTGTAATATCTTTACAAAGCAGCACTTCACACTACCGCACTCATCACACACAGGCTTGCCATTATTACTAGCCCATCTTATGTGTCTAAAATACTCACAGCATTTACTCTCACTCATAGCTGCTATTTGGGCTATGCTTAGTGTTCTAGCTTTGGCAGAGAGTAGAAAATGCTGTGCCATTGTGTGCTGTCCTTTCTTTTTTCTTTATTTAGTTTTTTGAAATTCTTTGTAATTTAAGGTTGTGAATTTTTTTGTTTGCACTTTAAATTTGTAAATTTCTTTTGTTTTGAACCATAAAGAAAAACTTTATAATTCAATTTTATCTTGTGAATTTCTTTTATTTGCTTTAAAT
>CAVJSG010000131.1:1825-5789 GCA_963651895.1 Campylobacteraceae bacterium | reverse complement strand
AATTTGGCAAATTTGCGTGAATTTCCTAAAAAATCCACGCAAATTCAAAGCAAAAATTCACAAGAGAATTCACGCCTTTTTACGCAAAAATATAGTTTTAACGACTACTTATTTTCATCGTTATTTTGCCCCACGGCTTTTGCGGCAAGGTTTTCGTGCAAATCTTTCTTTTCGCTGTCGCCCTGATTTGTGGCATATTTTTCGAGCATTTCTTTCCTCATTTCTCTCAAATTTTTGCGCTCTGTGTATTCGAGTTTGGGCTTTTTGCGCCCATCAAGTTCTTGGTATTGTTTCGCAAGGTGCTCATTTTTGCGGCACTCATCCACAACGGCGCGCACGCTTTTGCACTTGCCATTTTCCGCAAAATCGCCGCTAATGGCGCGACAAATTTGCTCCGCCCATCTTGCAAGTAGCGATATTTGCTCTTGCTCGCTTTGCGCAAAATTCTCAAAGTCTGCCCTTTGCCAGCGAGGCTTGCCAAAGGCACGCGCCTTTTGCTCTGCGCTTATGCTGCCCATACCGGGCGCGTATGCCCTAATATCGCGGCACAAATCATCCATCATAACATAAGGCTTGAAGTCCTTTTGCGAGGCTATGAGCTCGTCTAGCCACGATTTTTGCGCGTTTAGCCAAGAGCGCACCCTTTGCAAGCACCTTTTTGCTAGCCTTATTTGGTGCAAGCTATCCGCGCCATAGGTATTTATGGCGTATTTGCTCTCGTTTATGACGAGCTGTGGGGCAAATTCAATGAGATAATCATCATACTCCCACTCGCCTTCAAGCCCCTCAAATACGCCGTGCCTGCTCGCTTCTAGCTCGCGCCCCGCATACTCGGCTATGTGCTCGTATATGGGCGGCGTTATGTGAAAATGAAAGCAGCCCATATTAGTGATAGCCTCGTTTGGCTCGAAATTCGCCAGTGTGCAAATGCTGTGTGCCAGCCCAGCCAGCACCTCGTGCGTCCTAAAACACTCGCTTTCAAGCTCGTAAATGCCATCCAGCACGGCACTCACTTCAAGTGCGCGTTGATACAGCGGGCTTTGCTCGCTTTCAAGCTGCGCGTAGAGCTGTAATTCCTGCTTTGCCAGCTCAAAACAAGGCTCATCCTCCATAGCCACAGGCTTTTTCACGCGTTTGTAGCCCTGCAAGCCGTGAGACTCGCCACGCTCATAAACCCAAATCCCCAAATGCTCGCACAGCTGCTTTCTAGCCGCTATTTTGTCGCGATAAAGCTGCCTTATGTGCTCGCTTTTAAACTCGGGCTGCTTGAAAGGCTCGGGGGCTTTGTTTAGCAGGCTTTGCAGGGGGCTGATTTTCGCATTTGGGTCGTATTAAAATCAGCCAGTCGTCCTTACCTAGCATTATGCCTTTAAGAATTTTGGGGCTTTTGGCAGAGTTTGCACCCAAAAGCCTTTTAAATGCCCAGCCGCCCAAAATCGCGGCGCCTCCAAGCCCTAGTAAAAGTAGGTTTTGCATAGTGTGCTCCTTAAAAAATTTTGGTTTAAGGTAAAATCGCGCCTTTGCAAATGCCTTTTTACTGCATTCGCAGGCACTTTTTTACTTTAAACAAGCGTATTTTACCACAGCCCTGCGACACAGGCTGTCGTTTTTGAAAGCTTAATGAAAATTTTTTGAAAAATTTGGAAAATTTGTGAATTTTTTGGGACGAATTTGGAATTTTTTGAAATCTTTGAAAAAGTTGTGATTTTTTTTGCCACACTTTTAAAAAAGGCGTGAATTTTTAGCTAAATTTACTCAAAAATTCACACCTTTGCCATTAAAATTTATCCACACAGCTCAAAACAAAATTACTATTCTAAACGACAAAGGCGAGAAAACCCGCCCTAGCCCTTATATTCCAAAGCCTTGAATTTACTCTCTATTTTCTCGCCTTGTTCTACCCACGCATTAAAGTCGTGTTCTCTATTTTCTAGAAATTGCAAGTCTTTTTGCGTGTTTTCAAGGTTGTGTTTTAGATAGTCGTAGTGTGGGAAAAGGGCGAAAAATTTCTCGTCCTTGTTTATCAAGCCCAAAAGCTCTTGTAGTTGTGCTTCAAGCATTTCTACGATTTTGTCTCTTGCTTTTTTAAATTCCTGCTCTTTTTCGTGGTTTTTCCACGAATCCCACAACTCCAAAGCCACACCAAGCACTGCTACTGCTGCATTTACCTTGCTTGCAAAATTCACAGCACCCCAAGGCTTAAATTTCAAGGCATTTCCCACATTTACGCCTACCATTTTAAGCCCACCTTCTAGCAAATCTCTACCTAATTTAACATTGTTAGCATTTATTACGCCCGAGCTTTTTAGCAACGCAAGCCCACTTTTGCCATACTTCGTAAGTGCTTGCTCAAAGTCGCTACGCTCGGCGTTAAAGCGCTGTATATTGTTAAGAAGTGCATTTGCTATATCATCAGTCTGAGTTTCAAAGGAATTTTGCACCTTTGTATTGATGATGCTACCGCTAGAGCCTATTTGACTTTGCATAAATTCGTCAAAGCTTTGCAAGCTAGTGTGCCTTGCTTGATTTATAAGGTCATTAAAATAATCCGTTACAAAACTACGCAGTTGCTTGCGTGCATTTGAGATTTTTTCATTAGCATCCCCCATATCTTTCAGCAAAGATTCCTCACTATCTTTAAGCCGAAGCGCATCTTTTTTGATTTTTTCATTCATTTCTTTCGCCACAGGCAGCTGCTTTTTTATAACATCTTGGATGATGGCACTTTGAGCCTGCGCGACTATGGCGTTTAAGCCGCCGTTTTGCTTTATGCTTTGCGTGGTAGCATTTTGCAGCTCGCTTATATGCGAAATTTGAGCATAAAGTTCCTTATTTTCGCCCTTAAACCAGTGCGCGTTAAGCCCACGCCCGTAAGGGTTTGCCGACACCGCGACTATGCTTAAATTCGCCCTTTCATCGCTACTTAAATTTAGCATTTCACACAAACTCTGCTCGACATTTGCCCTTTTTATCGCAAAATTTTGCGCAAAGTCCTGTGTGTCCTCAATGTCCGCCACATCATCAAATTTAGAGATGACAAAAATCGTCCGTGCAAGTAAATTCAGCTCACGCAACAAAAAGTTCAAATACTCGCCGTGGCTTTCTTTGATGGGGTTTTCAGGGTTCATCACCCACAGCACAATGTCGGCTTCGCTTATGAATTTTTTGGTCTTGTCTTTGTATTTCTCGCCGTTTTTTTCCTTAAAACCAAAAAGCCCGGGAGTATCCACTATTGCCACATCATCGTTGTGCGGCACCTTGTCATAAACTATGATTTCATCGCTTGACTCCGCGCTGTTTATGCCAGCAAGCTCGATGCCAAGCCACGCTGATGCAATCGCCGTCTTGCCCTCGCTGTAACCGCCCGTGAAAACCACTTTGAGCTTGCTTTGGTTGAGTTTTTCCCTAGCCTTTTCTAGCTTTTCTTGGCTTTGAGCGGTTTCTACCCCAAGCTCATCGCCCTTGTTTAAAAACTCTTGCAAATTCGCAAGAACATCCTGTGCGCCTTGTTTTTGGGCACGAAATTCTGTTTGTGTTTGTGTCATTTTAGACCTCCTTCGAGTTTGATTTTTTCTATGAGTGGCTGCACTTCATTTTGCCTTAAATTCGCGTAAAATTCAGCCACTTTGCTCACATTTTCCACGCTGTTTTCTAGCCTTTCTTTAAGCTCATCAAAACGCGGTTTTATCTCTTTTGTAACCTGCTTTTTGACGGCTGAATTTGTCTCGCTTTTGATATTGTTAACTATCTTGTTTAAATTCTCATTGACGGCTTTTCGCTGTTCGGATTTTTTGTAATCATCGCTGAAAAACTTCCATACAGATTTTGCCAAACTCAATAAACCACCAGCTAGTGCTATCCAGCCGAGAGGATTCCCTAAATTAGCTATCAAAATAAATGCACCAACCCCAAGTCCTATGCCACCACCCAAAAGCCCCATTATATCTATACCGCTGTCTATGTT
>CAVJSG010000131.1:0-1815 GCA_963651895.1 Campylobacteraceae bacterium | reverse complement strand
TGTTTATATTGAGGCTGCCAAATTCATCGTTTATGGCTATGCTTTGGAAATTTTTAGCTATGTTTCCAAGTCGCCTTTGCAGGCTTTCAAGCGCGTTTTCTATGTCCTTTTGTAGCTCATTTTGCACGCCTTTGCAAGCATTTTCAAAATCTTTTGCCAAGGTTTTATCGTCTCGTTCGCGCTCTAAAACCCGCTCAAATTTACTCTTAAATTCCTTGTCTTTTACATTTAAATCGATATAATCATACATTTCATTTCGCACGCGGCTTGCCCATTTGGTTGTCGCCGAATCAAGCGTATTTGTGAATTTGTTTTCTATATTACTACTAATTCTATCAATCTGTTCGCAGACACTATCCACTTCTTTTTTGCAGTCCTCATAAAGCCCTTTAAAATTGCCTTGCACCTTCCCTAGTGCGCTGTCCATCATAGCCAAAACCACAAGGGCTTTGTTGCAAACCGAGCCTTTGATTTTCTCATCCACATTTTGCACTAATTCATTTTGTAAAAAGGACGCAAAGTCCAAAAACAAGGATTTTTCAAGCAGCTCATTTTTACTAAATTTCGCAAGGAATTTTTTCCTAGCATTTGCAAATTTTGTGAATTTTTGTAAATTTTTAAGAGTTTCGTTGTCTAGTTTGTGTGAATTTTCAAGGCTTTGCAACGCTTGTTTTAAGGATTCAAATTCACTATTTTCAAAATCTATCAACCTTTCACTCAAAGCCAAAAATGCCACTTGCGCACTCAAAGTTTTTCTGTCCGCATAATGCTCGCCAAGCGTTTTTGCCATATTTTTGTCAAGCTCTTTTAAGCCACTTTCATCGTCCGTTTGGATTATGGTGTCAAGGGCGTTTGGAGTGTTTATGGACTTGTTAAATATAGCATAGACCTCGGTTTGTGCTCCCAAATGCTCTTTGATTTTTTCAAGCGTGCCCTTTTGCCTATCGCCCTTTTGGACATTTGAGCCGCGCGTTATGTAAAACACGCAGTGTGCCTTTTTCGTGGCGTTTAAAATCTCAGCTACAACCGCGCCCTCCCTGCCCTCAATGCCGGGCACATCCAAAATGTCGAATTTCTTTTTGCTTGCACTGCCCTTGTTTGCGGACTTTGTGCCGTTTGTTTTACCGCTTGCGTCCTGCGTATTCTCCGCGCCAAGTGCCTTATTTGCGTCCTGCGTGCTAAAATGATAAGTTATGGTTTTTTGCGTAAAATCCTGTCTGCCATCGCCCACAATCACCCCATCGCTGTTAGCCACTAGCCCTTGTGCTAGCTTTGAGTCAAGTAAGTTTTCAAGGGCTTTTGTTCGCCTTTCTTGCTCGTTTTGGGCGGTTTTTAGGCTGTTTTTGAGCCTTTTTAGTGCTCTTTTGGGCGAATTTGGGTTTAAAAACGCCAAAAAATTCACAAAAAAGCCTTGTTTTTCTTGCACCTGCTTTTCTTTTTGCGAAATTTCGCCCTGAATTTGCGTGATTTGTTCCCTAATCCACGCCAAATCCTTTGCAATGCGTGAATTTTGCACCGAAAATTCAGCATTAAATTTATCAAAACGCCCCTGCTCGTCCCTTTTGCTAGACTCGTTAAAATAAAGCCGCAAAGCCTCGATGAGCGTGGATTTGCCAGCGTTCGTCTCGCCGTAAAAGGCTATGGTGTAGGTGTCAAACTCGCCCACCTTTTTCAAAGCCTCTAATTCCGCCTTGATTTGCGGCTCGATTTCGCTTAAAATCTTGTTTGCGTTTTCGAGCAATTCTTTTCTTTTTTTGCCCTGTTTATCATCATCAAAGAGCTGCAAATCCACGCTTTGAGCGACATTTTTCATCT
>CAVJSG010000130.1:0-5845 GCA_963651895.1 Campylobacteraceae bacterium | reverse complement strand
GCACAGGGCTTACCAGCTGAGCTTTTAGCAGTCTCAAAGCCTCATTTTTTTGCGTGTAAGGCTTGGCACTGACATTTGAGATGACGGGCGCAAAGCTAGGATTTAAGGCACTTTCAAGCAGCTCGCCCAGCCTCGCACTCGCATTTTCAAGCAGCTCGCAGTGGCTTGCCACGCTCATATTTAGCAGCATTGCCCGCTTTGCCCCGCGTTCTTTAAAAGTGGCTTCAAGCTCGCTCAAATGGGGCTTTAAGCCCGCCACGACTATCTGCCCATCGCAGTTGTAATTTGCCGCATAAATTTGCTTGCCCTCTTGCCGCGCCGCCTCGCAAAGCGCTTCTACCACGCCATCATCAAGCCCCAAAACCACCATCATCCCAGCCTCGATTTTCGCACAATCCTCCTGCATAAAGGCTCCGCGCGCTCTCACTAGCCGCAAAACCTCGATGAAATCAACCCCGCCTTGCACCGCAAGTGCGCTAAACTCGCCCAGAGAGTGTCCCAGCGCGAATTCGCACACCGCCGCGCACTCTTGACGCACGAAAAGATAAGCCATAAGGCTTGACAGCACGATGGCAGGCTGCGTGAATTCGCTCTTTGCCAGCTCGTCATTTTCGGCAAAAAGCAGGCGTTTGAAATCAAGCCCGCAAGCATCGCTAGCATCTTGCAGCAGGGCTTTTGCGGCGGCGCAGTTTTCGTAAAATTCGCGCCCCATACCCACCTTTTGCGAGCCTTGTCCGGGAAAGATAAAGGCTAGTTTTTTCATTTTTCGTCCTTTTTCGCGGCTTTTGCGCCGAGTTTTTGTGAAATTTTTTGGCAAATTTGTCAAATTTTAGCAAAAAATGTGTGAATTTTTGAAAAAATTTAGTGAATTTTCACACCTTTTTTCGCAAGTGGCGAGAAAATTGCTAAACTCTATCGTTACGAGCGATTAAAAAAACCGTGCGGCAATCTACATTTTTGAAAAAATTGTGAAATTTACCATTCATTTGAAAAGCATTTTAAATCGAGAATGCTTAAAAAATCGCACCATACACGGTCGTGGATTGTTTCGCATTCTACAAATAAATAGTGGTGAATTTTACACACTTTTTAGACGATTTTTGCATTTTTTTTATAATGGACAATACAGAGAAATTTCGCACCAAATTCAAGCCGAGAAAAATTTAAAATTCAAAAAATTGATTTTACGCCTCCCTAAATGCCCCTAGATTTAGGATTTTCTGCACGCGTTTGGCGATTAGCTCTTTTTTATCCACGCTTGCAAGCTCTTCAAGCGCGCCGCTTACATACTCTGCCACGCTTGCATAAGCGCCTTCCTTGTCGCGGTGCGCGCCGCTTATGGGTTCATTGATGACATCATCGATGAGTCCTTGCGCCTTTAAGTCATCAGCCGTGATTTTCATAGCCTTTGCCGCCTGCTCGCTTTTGGCGGGGTCGTTCCAAAGTATCGCCGCGCAGCCCTCAGGCGAGATGACGGAAAAAACGGAGTTTTTCATCATCGCTAGTTTGTCGGCAACGCCTATTGCCAAGGCTCCGCCTGAGCCGCCCTCGCCGATAACCACGGCTATGGTGGGGGTTTTAAGCGTGCTTAACTCGCGCAAATTCAGGGCTATGGCTTCGCTTTGTCCGCGCTCCTCAGCCCCTATGCCCGGGTATGCGCCGGGGGTGTCGATGAGGAAAAGGACGGGAATTTCAAACTTCTCGGCAAGTCTAGCCACGCGAAGTGCCTTGCGGTAGCCCTCGGGGTGGGGCATACCGAAATTTCGCGCGATTTTTTCTTTGGTGCCGCGCCCCTTTTGCTCGCCGATTACTATGAGCTTTTTGCCGCCAAGGTAGCCCGCAAAGCAAACCACGCTGGGGTCGTCCCTGAAAGTGCGGTCGCCGTGAATTTCGTGGGGGTCGCTGAGTAAATTTTCGATGAAATCAAGCGCGTATGGGCGGTCAGGGTGGCGCGCAAGCTGCAAACGCTCGTAGTCGCTGAGGTTTGAATAAACCTTTTTGATTTCCTTGGCGAGATTTTTTTTCAAAATCGCCACGGCGTCCTTGTCGTTCTTTATCTGCGCGTTGATGATGTCCTCATCGATTTGCTCAATGCCCTTTTCAAAGCTCAGATACGCCGCCATTTACTCTACTTTTTTGAAAATTATCGAGCCGTTCGTGCCGCCAAAGCCAAAGCTGTTGCTCATTACCACGTTTAAATTCACGCGCCGTGCCTCGTTTGGCACATAGTCCAAATCGCAGTCCTCGTCTCGCACAAGCTGATTTATCGTGGGCGGGATGACATTATCTCGCAGTGCCATCAGGCAAATCACCGCTTCTATCGTGCCAGCACCGCCTAAGCAGTGCCCCGTTTGCCCTTTGGTAGAGCTTACGAGTGGAATTTGGCTGCCAAAAAGTGCCTTCATAGCGGCGGTTTCGTTCTTGTCATTTGCAGGTGTAGAGGTGCCGTGGGCGTTTATGTAGTCTATTTTAACGCTGCTACCTAAAAATTCAGCATTTGCGGCATTTTCACACGCGCTAGCTGCCGTAAAATCAGCATTTGCAGAGCCTCCGCAAGCACAAGAGCCTGTGCTGCCTTTTGCCAAGGCATTATAAAGGCTGCCAGAGCCCTTTATAGCATTATCAAAGCCCCCACTTACCACTAAATTCGCCATTTGCAAGGCTTTTTTCATAGCTCGCAGCGGTCCATCAAGGCTTGGAGCGGTTATGTGGTGCGCATCGGCACTTTCTCCAAAGCCTACAAGCTCGCCGTATATCCTAGCACCACGCTTCACAGCGTCCTCGTAGCTTTCAAGGACCAAAGCACCAGCACCCTCGCCCATCACAAAGCCGTCTCTTTCCTTGTCAAAGGGGCGCGAGGCGCGTTGTGGGTCGTCATTGCGCGTGGATAGGGCTTTCATCGCGGCAAAGCCCCCGATGCCCACAGGGCAAATGGTGGATTCTGCCCCCACGACAAGCACCTTGCTCGCACTGCCCAGCACTATGCTCTTGTAAGCCTCGCACACAGCGTGCGTGCCAGCCGCACAAGCCGTTACGCAGGCTAAATTTGGACCCTTCAAGCCAAGTTCGATGGAAACCACGCCACCAAGCATATTGACAAGGGCTGAGGGGGTGAAAAAGGGGCTTACCTTGCGCGGACCCTTGTCAAAGCAGGCTATGGAGTTTTTTTCTATGTTTGGCAAGCCGCCTATGCCGGCTGCTGAAATGACTCCAAAGTCCTCTTTGTCGAGGTTTGCGCTGAAATTTGCGTCCGCGAAAGCGTCCTTTGCGGCTTTCATTCCAAGCTGGATGAAGCGGTCGATTTTTTTGACTTCTTTGGCATCGCTAACCACGCTCAAAGGGTCAAACCCCTTGACCTCAGCGGCGATTTGCACGGGAAAGTCGCTGGCATCAAAGAGCGTGATTTGCCCCACGCCGCATTTGCCTTGCACTATGGCTTCAAAGGAGCTTTCCTTGTCGAGTCCCAGGGCATTTATCATCCCGATGCCCGTTACCACAACCCTTTTCAAAGTCTCACCCTCGCCAAAGCGCTATTTTTTGGGAAGATTTTCTATGTATTTGACGACATCTTCGATTTTTATGAGCTTTTCAGCGTCTGTATCGGGGATTTCGATGTCGAATTTTTCCTCCAAAGCCATTATAAGCTCGACCACATCAAGTGAGTCAGCACCTAAATCCTCGATGATTTTGGACTCCAACTTAACAGAATCCGCATCAACGCTCAACTGCTCGACAACGACTGCCTTCACATCATCAAAAGTTGCCATTTTTTCTCCTTACGAAAAATTTTCAAACAGCATTTTAGCAAAAAAGCTTAAATTTTGAGTGAAATTTTTTGAATTTTTTGGTTTTTTGGTAAATTTTTTTGGTTTTGGGTTCGTCATTTTTGTGGTTCGTCATTGCGAGAGATTTTTTAAAGCGCGCAAAAAACAAGAAATTCGTCATTGCGAGCAAATCCACAAGGATTTGCGTGGCAATTTGGCATTTTGCGCCTCGCAATGACGACACGGTGCAAATTTCAATCATTTTGCGTGAATTTAACCCAAAAAATTCACAATTTTCCAAAAATCACCCTAGAAATTCACAAAATTTTTAGCAAAATTTCACAAATTTACAAACCCCCACAAAGCCCTAAAATTTCATAAAATTTCACACCAAATTCAGCCCAAAGCCTTTGAGTGCCACGAAGTCCTTGTCGCTTTTTTCAAGTAGCCGCACTTCCTCTATGCCGAGGTGGCGTAGTATTTGCGCGCCTATGCCGTAGCTTTTAAACTGAATTTGCTTGCTTTTAACTCCTTGCATACAAATCAAAACCCCGCCATTTCGCGCTAGAAACTCGATTTGCTCCAAGAGTTCGCTGAATTTTTGGGATGTCAGCAGCTCAAAATCGCTCCCGCTAATGTGAAATTTGACATTTTCGCTCTTTTTTGGCGTGCCAAAAACAAAGGCTATGTGCTGTGTGTCGTTATTGTCGCAAAAGGCTATTTTGCGGACTTTAAAGCCTGCTATGCTCGCCTCGGAGTTCGCCACCACGGCGATGAGGCTTTCGTTTTTCAAGCGGTATTCGATGATATCGCTCACCGCGACCATATTTAGCCCCCATTTCTCGCAAAATTCAAGCAAATCCGCCCGGCGTGCCATTTCGCCATCATCTTTTACTATCTCGCAAATCACGCAAGCCTCGGTAAGTCCTGCCAAGCGGCACAAATCCACGGTGCCCTCCGTGTGCCCCGTGCGCTCCAAAACCCCGCCTTTTTTGGCTATGAGAGGGTTTATGTGCCCCGGACGCACCAAATCATCGGCGTTTGCGCCCTTGTCGGCAAAAATTCTTATGGTCCTATCGCGCTCAGCCGCACTCACGCCCGTTAAAGTGTCCTTCGCATCGCAGGTTATGGTAAATGCGGTCTCGTGGGCGGAGGTGTTCTCGCGCACCATTAGTGGAAGCGCGAAATGCTGGGCTATGGCGGCGTTTAACGCCACGCAAAGCACGCCGCGAGCGTGGGTGATGGCGAAATTCACCTTGTCCTTGTCGCTAAATTGCGCCGCGAAAATCAAATCCCCCTCGTTTTCCCTGTCCTCTGCATCGACCATTACGAGCATTTTGCCCTCTTTTAGCTCGGTGATTGCTTGTTTTACGCTGATGAAAGCCATTTTTGTCCTTTATTTTACGGCGTTTGTTACTTGTGCGCTTTTGTGAAAGCCTGAAAAAACGCGCTTTGGCGGGCTTCATTGCCTAGCCTTGTGTAATTTTAACGCAGTTTTAACTTCGCAGCCACGCTCAAATGGGTGCAAGTGCGCGGCATAAAATCGTCTTATAGCAACCGCATTTTTGCCCATTTTGGCTAAAATTTCTCGCAAATTTAGGCAAAAATTCACGCTTTTTGCGCAAATTTTGCCCCGCCACTTAAATTTTTTTGCTAATTGTAGTTTAAATTTATTGACAATTAACCGATTTTTGACTATAATGCGATTTTTTGGGGTGTCGCCAAGCGGTAAGGCAACAGGTTTTGGTCCTGTCATTCGGGGGTTCGAATCCCTCCTCCCCATCCAAACCTCCTTTCATAAGTGCTTTGCGATTTACAAAGGCTCGCAAGTGCCTATCTCTTGGTGCTTGGCGCCTTGCAATGCACTTTGACGCAGGGTGGAGCAGTGGCTAGCTCGTCGGGCTCATAACCCGAAGGTCGGGGGTTCAAATCCCTCCCCTGCAACCATTTTGTATTTCTTTAAGTTTCTCTCGTTTTCAAATACTTCCTTTAAATGCCTATATAATGGGCTTTATAATTTCTTTTATTGACTTTTGCGTGGCGCGGATTTTTCAAAATAATTAAGGGACTAATTGTGGAAT
>CAVJSG010000129.1:0-5864 GCA_963651895.1 Campylobacteraceae bacterium | reverse complement strand
AATCAAAATTTTTCTATTTTCGTCAAATTTCGACTGCCCAAAATCATAAAAAACCTTTAACAACATATAAGCCTTTTCTTGGCTAGGATTTTGCACCACATATTCATCGTGCAGTATGTTTATGGCTGCCACAGCGTTGTTGTTAGAGCCTTCTTTTTGAATTTTTATATTGACCATAAAGAAAATTTCATCAAATAACGCACTACAATCATAGCTTGAATTCACGGTTGCATTTTGAGAATTTCGCTCGATTTTTATCTCGCTTGTGTTACCGTGATTTTTCGTGTAAATTTCAAGCTTTGAGCTTATAAATTCTTCCATAATAAAGCCTGTGGCGGTTGAGGTTTCTATGCAGTTATTGACATTAGTTAGCAGATTATAATCCTCTAATCTCAGCAATAACTCATTTCCATACACCTTGAAAATCTCCGTCAAATAATGCTCTATCCTTGCTTTTACGGCTTTTAGCGTATCATAATAAGCGTTCATTTTTATCTTTCCATTCCTCATAAGATTTTAAAATCGCCAAGCCCAAAGCCTTGCCAAGCAAGCACGGAACAGCATTTCCTATCTGAACTAGCTGCCATTTTTTTGCACCCTTAAAAATAAAATCATCAGGAAAGGACTGCAAGGCAGCCAACTCCCGCGGTGTCATAACTCTGTTTTTAATGGGATGAATATTAACGCCGCCGTGATTTTCTTTCACGGTGCAAGATGGCTTGTCCCAAGCTACCTTTTTCCAAGCATCGCTATAATTTGCATAAAGACTTTTGCCCACCTCAACGGCGGCGATTCGTTTTTTCATCTCATCGCTTGTTTTGGAAAATATGTGATTTATACCTTTATTTTCGCCCATATTTAGGTATTTTGCCAGCACATCGCCTACCGTTTTGTAATTATTTTCATCACAAATAGGCTTTGGATGATAATTTGTCGCACCAATTTTATTGCCGATAAAAATAACCCTTTTTCTAAGCTGCGCGACACCATAATCAGCACTATTTAGCACCGCTACATTTATTTTATAGCCAAGATTTAAATAATCCTCTATGATTTTTTGCTCGACACCCCCACCAAGCATAGAGCGCAAGCCCTCGACATTTTCCATAAGCACATAATCAGGCTTTAAGCCCTTTACCACATCCAACATATCCTCATATAGTGAATTTCTAGGGTCGTTTATCACTCTATTGCCAGCCATACTAAACCCTTGACAAGGAAAGCCTCCGGCTATTAAATTTATGTGTTTGTTTTTGTGTGAATTTATGATATTTTCTTTCACGCTATCTAGCCTTATGTCCTTTGGGGCTATGTTTTCATCGGTAATTTTGGAAAAATTATATTTATATGTTTCAACAGCCTCAGGCATTATCTCCACGGACTCTATGGGCTTTAAACCAGCCATTACCAGCCCACAAGAAAGACCGCCAGCACCAGCAAACAAATCGATAAAATTAAAATTTGTAATTTTAGAATTATCCCTCCAAGCATCGATTTTTTGCATATCATCCTTAATGTCAATCCAATTTACATCATCTTTGCATTTGATTTTATTTTTGATTTTTGGCTGCGAAAAAAGGCTGTTTTCAAAATTTTCTTTCCAAAACAAATAATCCTTTTCCAGCACCAAAATTTTGTTTCCCTGCCTAAAACTTGCTATGGATTTGTTTGCGATTTCACGCCTTATGAATTTGATGGTTTTATTACTATGCGTGGCGATTTCGTTTATCGATAGTGTCGCTGTTTGTTTCACTTTATCTCCAAATACATTTAGTTTAAAATTTTCATAACTTACGATACTCTAATAAAAATTTTCTCTCACAAACCTTGAATTTTTCGGCAAAATTCAAGGTTTTGTGAATTTTTTGCCGTTTTCATTGAAAAAATTCACAAAATTTTGCGAATTTTCCGCCATTTTTTCGTTAAAAATTCACAAATTTTCACTCCCCAGCGTGCCTTTCAAAAGCCGCTTTCCCAAAAACCCGCTCAAAAATCGCATCCACATTTTTCGTGTAATATTCATAATCAAAGCATTTTTCTATCTCATCTGCGTTAAGCCGCGTTTTTAGCTCGCTGTCTGCGAGTAAAGCCTGCAAAAATAGGCTTTGTCCGCTAGAATTCACGCTCGCCTTGCCTTGCTGCAAGTCCTCCCACACCTTCATAGCGTTGCGCTGCACGATTTTATAGGCATCCTCGCGGCTTATGCCATTTAAGGGTAGCTGTAAAAGCACCCTTTGCGAAAACACCAGCCCGCCGGTTAAATTCAAATTTTTCATCATATTTTTAGGATAAACGAGCAAATTTTTAAGCACATTTGCGAGTCGCACCAGCATAAAATCCGCCGTTACAAAGGCATCAGGCAGCATAAAACGCTCCACGCTGCTGTGGCTGATATCACGCTCGTGCCACAGGGCGACATTTTCAAGCGCGGGCGCGGCGTAAGCGCGGATGAGGCGGCACAGCCCCGTTATGTTTTCGCTCAGCACGGGGTTTCGCTTGTGTGGCATCGCGCTGCTACCCTTTTGACCGGGGCTGAAATACTCCTCCGCCTCATAAACCTCCGTGCGCTGCAAATGCCTTATGTTTATGGCGATTTTCTCGCAGCTCGCCGCCAAAAGCGCGAGTGCTGAAATCACCGCGGCGTAGCGGTCGCGCTGAATGATTTGATTTGACACGGGCGCGGCTTTTAGCCCCAAAATTTCGCAAACCTTTTCCTCAAATGCGAGTGGGGCGTGGGCGAAATTTCCCATCGCGCCGCTGAGTTTGCCGTAGCTTATGCACTCTTTGGCGTGTTCAAGCCCCTTTAATGCGTGTTTTATCTCATCAAACCACACCGCCAGCACCAGCCCAAAGGTGATGGGCTCGCCGTGAATGCCGTGCGAACGCCCTACCATCAGGGTATATTTGAATTCAAATGCCCTAGTTTCCAGCACTTCAAGCAAATTTTTTACATCAAGTATGATTAAATCAAGGCTCTCACGCATTTGCAAAGCCACAGCCGTGTCTATGCAGTCGCTTGAAGTCATCGCATAATGCAAAAAGCGGCTTTCCTCGCCTAAATTCTCGCTCACTGCCGTTAAAAACGCTATGACATCGTGCTTTGTGGTTTTTTCTATCTCGTCAATCCTTGCTATATCGAACTTCGCGTTTTGGAGTATCTTGTCGCAATCGCTGTCGCTAATGAGTCCAAGCTCGTTCCACGCCTTTACAGCGGCAAGCTCGACTTTAAGCCAAGCATTATATTTTGCCTGCAAGTCCCATTTGCTAGACATCTGCGCCCTGCTATATCGCTCAACCATAGCTGAATTTCCTTTTGAAATTTTTGAAAATGAAGTATAATTGTAGCCAAAAAGCCTTGCCGAATTTAAAACAAAAAATTTATTTTTAAATCGCGCAAAAAGCGTGAATTTTCAGAGCTTTGACGGCTTTTTAAACGAAAGGAATTTTTTAGTAAATGCCTTATAATAAAATAAAAATAACTGACTTGGAGCGCGAAACTATCGCCTTTCGCGCAGTAATGAACGCCCTAAAAGTGCCTATGAACAAGGCTCAAAGGCTCATCGACAAGCGTAGAGTCTTTTGTAATGGGCTTTTGGTGCAGAGTAAAAACCAACTTTTGCGCGGCACGCTCGAACTCATAGCCTATCAAAACGCCGCGAGGGGCGAAAAGCCCGTGTTTGAATGCGAGGACTTTGCCGTTTTTGAAAAGAAAAGCGGGGTTTTGAGCCACCCAAACGGGCGCAAATGCCCTTACAGCCTATGTGATGAGCTTTGGACGCTTTATGGGGCGGGTGCTAGCGTGGCGCACAGGCTTGACAGGGAGACGAGTGGGCTGATTTTGGCGGCTAAACATAGTGCGGCGCAAAGGGCTATTAAAGGGCTTTTTGAGCGTCAAATGGTGCAAAAAGAGTATCTAGCACTTGTCGAGGGGCTTACCGAGCCTGAATTTAGCGTGAATTTGCCGATGAAACTTGCCAGAAACTACGATGACATAAAGACTAGAATGCAAATTTGCTCCATTGAAAACGGCGGAAAGCCCGCCATAACGCATTTTAAGAGGCTTGAATTCTTTAAAAATTTAGGTGAAATAAGGGCTAGGGCGGAAAGTTGCACGCAAAATTTGACGAAAATTTGCACGAAAAATTTGCCACAAAATGCGAAAAATTTGACAAAAAATTTACAAAATGGCGGCGAAAAACGCCATTTGCCAAATGGAATTTCGCTAGTTTTAGCACGCCCACTCACAGGCAGACAGCACCAAATTCGCTTGCATTTATTTTCTGTGGGACATAAAATCTTGGGCGAACCACTTTATGGGCTTAAAAAACCCAAAATCGAGCGACTTTTAGAGGGCAAAATGAGCCACGCCGAGCGACTAAATTTAACAGGCGCAAGCCGCCTCTGCTTGCACTCCCACCGCCTTTGCTTTGAATTTGAGGGCAAAAAATTTGACATAGTTTCCCAAAAAGATATTGTGGCTGAATTCTTTGAGGCTTTGTCATTGTAACGGCATTGTCTCTTGGCGGCTTTTCGGGGAGACGCTACGCAAGGCATAAGCCTTGCTCCGCTCGTTTCGTTTGCTTCGTGCGGATGAACTACATTGTTCTATCCGCACTCGCAAACTCACGCAACCCCAAAAATCCACTCAAGATACAACGCCTTGTCAAATCCATAGCCTTAAAATTCAACGCTTCTCATTGAAAAACTATTTCAATTTAGGCGAAGTATTTGGGTATGGTAATAGCAATTTTACTTAATAGGACATCCAAATTTCTTACAATTCGCTAAACTGTGATATAAGAAATCTCTGTGTCTATCAAATTTCTCTTTGGTTAAGACTTTTGTTATATCCCTATTGTAAATAGCTTTAGCTTTTTTAATGTGGTCAGTGTCAAATATAGCCGAGCCATTAGGGGGTCCAAAAGCTAGGAAATTATATGAACCACCACCACACACATCCTCTATTTTAGTCTTATCGCCAACTGTGCAGTAATTACCCCATTTAACTGAAAGTTCGTAAATACTATCAAGTATTTTGTCAAACTCTTCGTTAGTGATATTATTATCAGCCAACACTTGAAAGTTAAATTTAACATATCCTTTTGTTTTTGATAAACCTAGTAAGGGATATTCCTTACCCTTAATTTTCATTGTAGTTTTCATCAAACCGTCAATGCTAGATACATCAACCTTACTTACCGAAGTATCACTGCCACATCCTACCATAAATACAGCTAGGATAACCAAAATAATCTTTCTCATTGAATTTTCCTTGAGATAAGATTATCGTAATGCCCAATTCACAAAAGGCTCGACTTGTTTTTTTAAGTCCTTAATTGCACCTTCAACACCTTTTTTTTGGACAATAAGTTCGATTCCGCTGTCCGAATAGACGAAGCAACTATCATTAGGGTCTATGTCCTTTATTTTAGAACATACCCTAACTACCTTTTCAACGCTACTCTCCACGGTAGATACAATCGAAGCATCTGACTGCCCTTTTTCTGATAGTTTCCAAATCTTGTCTCTGAAACCATCTGCTGACTCGTAAGGGTTAAGAGATTTTTCTTGAACTAGTCGAGTGTATCTAGCGACATCGTATGCAAAATCTCTATCATCGTCAGATATTTTTGCTTTCTTTGGTGCAGCAACTGCACAACTAAATAGCCCCACGATAGCTAAAATAGCTACCAACAATTTTGACTTACTCATAATAAGTCCTCCTTAAAATAGAATTTTCAAATCTTAAGCCTGTTAGCAAAAAATTTGAATACAGCTAGTTTAATATCCCCCCCCAACGAATAGTAAATGAAAGACGAAAAATTTAAAAATTTTTTTGAGAATGTTTAAATTTTGTGAAATTT
>CAVJSG010000128.1:0-5865 GCA_963651895.1 Campylobacteraceae bacterium | reverse complement strand
AGCCAAGGGCGCAGCAAGGGCAAGGCTCCATTCGCCCGGACTTTAAGATTTTCAAACAAAGCGCGCATTATGAAGCCCTGCAAGGCTTTGTGGAGTGTAAAAACTACGGCGAAAACCTAGATGCGCTCATCAAGGGTAGGCAAATCGAAAAATACCTTTCCGTCTGCCCAAATATCATTCTCACGGACTACAACCGCTTTATCTTGTTATCCTTTGGCAAGGTTGTGGCGGATTTGACGCTTTTTGCGCCCCTTGAAAGCAACCTTTTTAGCGAACAACAAAAACCCACGAAAGCCCAAAAAATCGAGCTAAATTCACACTTTACCCAGCTCATATCCGCCTTTTTTCAAAGCCAAGCAAACATCACCAGCAAGGACGAGCTAGTGAAAATTTTAAGCACCCAGAGCTTTTATCTCAGCGATGTCATTTTCAAAAGCGATGAGGCGGGGCTTTTAAACACGCAGTTTAAAGAGAGCTTTGAAAAAGCCTTTGCGACATTTTCCAGCCTCGAAAACACCGCATTTAGCAAGGTTGAGTTTTGCGACACCCTCGCTCAAAGCGTGGTTTATGGCATCTTTGTCGCCTACATCGAAAACGATGAATTTGACATAAATAAAATTCCACTGCAAAGTTTCATCCAGCTTTTGCCCCAGCATTTTCTTACTTTGCAAGAGTTTGTTTATTATTCTCTGCCCTTTTTTGCGCTTCCTGAAAGCATAAAATACGCCCTAGAAAACATCATCAAAACCATAGCCCTCATCGACAAAGCAAGCCTTGCGGCGAGTTTTAAAGCCGAAATTCAAAGCCTCTCGCTTTATCTTTACGAGGATTTCCTAAAAGCCTACGATGAGTTGCGCGGCGAGCAAAAGCGCAAAGAGGGCGGCGTTTTTTACACGCCAGCCCCCATTGTAGATATGATAGCATCGAGCCTTAATGAGCTTTTAAAGTCTAAATTTGCCAAAAACAAGGGCTTTGCGGACGAGGGCGTAAAGGTGCTTGACTTTGCCACAGGCACGGGCAGCTTTTTAGCGCGGGTTTTTGAGTTGATTTTAGGCAGTTCTAGCGAGGTTTTTGCCAAGCAAACTATCATCGACAAATGCCTCAAAGACATTTACGGCTTTGAGCTTTCCTTTGTGCCTTACATAGTCGCGCACCTAAAACTCAGCTCGATTTTGCGCCAAAGGGGCTTTGACGGGCTAAATTCAGCCCAAAGGCTGCAAATTTTTCTCACAAACACGCTTGATTTAAACCCCCAGCACAGTGCGCAAATGCAAGTGCCATTTGACAGCCTCAAAACCCAGCGAGACGAGGCTTTACGCCTAAAACACAGCGAAAATTTGCTAGTGATTTTAGGCAACCCGCCCTACAATGTCAAGTCCAAAAACAAGGGCGCGGAGATTTTAGCCCTGCTAAATGCCTACAAAATGGGCTTAAACGAGACAAATATCCAGCCGCTCGATGATGATTACATCAAATTCATCCGCTTTGCCCAGCACAAACTCACCGAACAAGCCCACAAGCAAGGACTGATGGGCTTCATCACAAACAACAGCTTTTTAGATGGGCGCACCCACCGCAAGATGCGCGAGAGCCTCGCCCGCGCCTTTGATGAGATTTACATTTTAAATTTACACGGCGATGAAAGGGACGATGAAAATGTCTTTGACATCCGCGTAGGCGTGTGCGTGAGCCTTTTTGTGCGCTACACCGAGCGCAAAAATTCACACGAAAAGGACGAGAATTTAAGCCCCCCTCCCTTGCGGAGGGGGGTTTGGGGGGTGGGTGAAAAAGCCCAAACAAACAATGAAACCCAAATCAGCGAGAAATCCCACCGCCCACTAGCCCCATATATGAAAGAATTCAGCCGTGCAATGCGAAAAAATCCCACCGAAGCTGAAAACAAGCTGTGGCAAGAGTTGCGAGGCAAAAAACTAGGCTTTGGTTTTAGGCGACAATTCGTCATCGACTCAAAATACATAGCTGACTTTGTGTGCCTTGAAAAAAGGCTGATTATCGAGTGCGATGGCGGACAACACGCCAAGTCCCCCTCCCTTGCGGAGGGGCTTACGGAGGTGGGTAAAATTTGGGCGAAATTTTTCAAAAAAAAGCGTGAATTTTTTAGTGAATTTACAAACAAAATTCACTCCAAGTCCGTCATTGAAAGCCTCGAAATGTCAAAGTCCTCCACGAAGATACATGGTTTTTAGTGCCATAATTCATAAATTTACACCAAAGCGTGAATTTTCAGCCAAATGAAAATTTAAGGTAGTATTTTGTGCCAAGTCGAATTTAAAAACCCAAAAGTCGCACCGAAATTCATAAAAAACTACAAAAAATTCACGCCAAAACCACGCCAGAATTCACAAGTTTCAAGCGAAACCTCACCCCAAAAATTTAAGTCCCGCGCTCGAAACCACTATTAGCGCTAGAAACACGATTTTAAGGGGCTTTTTGCTCTCTTTGTAAAAGAGGATGCCTACCAGCACACCGCCCGCCGCGCCTATGCCCGTCCAAATCGCGTAGGCAACGGACATAGAAATGCCACGCATTGCCACGCTTAAAAAGCCAAAACTCAGCACAAACTGCACGAAAAGTGCCACTATATAGAGCTTCTTGCCTGTCAGCGCAAACTGCTTCATCAGCGCAACACCCGCGATTTCAAAGCAGCCCGCGACTATCAAAAACGCCCAGCTCATCGCTCGCCCCCTTCAAATAGGCGTTTGTCAAGCTCGCCCACGCCCAAATCATTGCCCAGCTTTTGCGCGAAGGCTTCGTCACTCAGGTGCGCTTGATGGCGGCTTTGCAGTTTCAGCCCGATGATGCCCACGAACAAAGTGCCGATGAGCACGAGCTTTAGGGCGGAAAATGTCTCGCCAAACACCAGCGCATCGCTTAGCACCACGCCCAGCGCGCCAATGCCCACGAATACGGCGTAGGCGACACTTACCTCGATGTAGCACACCGCCAGCAGCATACTTGCGAAGGAAAACGCTATGCCAGCAAGCGTCAAAGCGTGCGTTAGCGGCGTATCCGCGTGCTTTAAGCCGCTTACCCAAAAAATCTCCACGATGCCGCCCAAAATCACCAAACACCAAGCGAAATTCGCTTTGTTTTTTATGAGTTTCATTTTTGTCCTTTTGGTGTAAATTTTTTGAATTTTTTGAGAATTTTTACCCAAAATTCGCACGAAATTCAGCATTTTGCAAATTTTAGGCTTTCAAAGCTGCGAATTGTAGCCAAAAAATCTTAAATTAAGCTGAATTTTTGGGGAAAAGTTGAGATTTTTACATATTTTGTGCGTTTTTTGGTGCGAATTTGCATTTAAAAAAACGCACCAAAGGCGTGGTAGTGGCTACGCCACGCGTTGCATTTGTAATGCTCTCAATGACGGCGTGGGCTAAAAATTTGCAGATTTCCCAAAATTAAGGCGAAAATTCACGCTTTTTTAGCGTAAAAATTTAGAAATTTACTCAAAAGCGTGAATTTTTTATCAAACCCCTACCTCAACGCGCCTTTGACACTCTCCACAACCCTCGCAAAGCCCGCAGCATCGTTCATCGCAAGGTCTGCTAGGACCTTTCTGTCAAGCTCGATTTTTGCCTTTTTAAGCCCGTTTATGAAACGCGAGTAGCTGATGTCGTTTTGGCGGCACGCGGCGTTGATGCGCACTATCCAAAGCCGCCTGAAATCGCGTTTCTTGCGGCGTCTGTCGCGGTAAGCATACACGAGACTGCGTTCTAGCTGCTCTTTTGCCTTGCGGAAGTGCTTGCGGCGCCCGCTGTAAAAGCCCCGCGCGAGTTTTAGCACCTTTTTGTGCCTGCGGCGGCGGACTATGCCTGTTTTTACTCTCATTTTTTGCCTTTCTTTTGCCCTTTTGGGCTGCCCTTTTCTCTGTAAAACCACTTCGCATCGCCGTTTGCGAGAGTTCGCAAGGCGCAAAGTGTCGATTAAGGGGAGTTACAAATGACTAAACCTAGTCAAAACCTCACGCACCAAGCATTTTCTCAACTGCCTTGACATTGCTTGGATGCACATACTTCGCCGTTCGCAGCTCACGCATACGCTTGGCGGGCTTTTTCGTCAAAATGTGGCTACGAAAAGCAGAGCCTCTTTTGATTTTATTTTTGCCCATTTTAAAGCGCTTCACGGCACTTTTGACACTTTTCATCTTTGGCATTTTGCTTCCTTTGAATTTTTTTCAAAAAGTGTGATTGTAGCCAAATTTGGTTTCAAAAAAGCAAAATTTACACAAAAATTTGCAAATTTTTTAAATTTTTGCCTTTTGGCGTTTTTTTGTGTGAATTTTTTGGGCGCAGATGCCGATAAAAACAGGCTTGTTAAAGGCGATGGGCTAAATGAAACTTTTTTATATCTCGCGCCCTATGTTTATGGCAACGCCAAAAAAGTCCAAGACACCACTATTATGAAAGGCTAAAAAACGAGCAGGGAAAGTTAGAAAATTTGAGAATGAATGAACAAAATTTAAGCGAAAATTTGCAAGAAAATTCTAATTTAAATGATATAAAATCGCAAAAAAGTTTGGGGAATTTAAGGGAGAATTCAAACACAAATTTAGGTGCAAATTTATCCGCTAAAATAAATAATAATGGTGTGAATTTAAACAAAAATAGTGGCGAGAATTTGGATTTAAATTCAAGTGCCGAAACTTCCGCTAGACAAAGGGTGCTAAATTTGCTCGAAAGGTCGCTTATCAGGGATTTTTTAGCCCAAATTCAAAGTCAAAATTTGAAAATCGTTGATTTGAGGGCTTGATTTGGTGCCATAAAGGCACAAAGTGCGAGAAATTCGTCATTGCGAGCGGTTTATTCGCTAAGGCTACGCAAAGCACCACAATGACGGATTTCCCAAATTTACACACCGCCTTTTTTCGTGGATTGCTTCGCATTCTACGAACGCTCGCAATGACGAAACCCCAAATCACCCCAAAGCCCTGCTTATCCTAACCGCGTCATTTAGCCCTGTGATGATGCTTGCGCCGTTTTTCGTGGCTATGTCGCCCGCTACGAAAATGCCTGCCACACTGCTTTGCTTGTTTGCGTCAAAAATGGGAACGCCCTGTTCATCGACTTTTAGGGCGCATTTTTGCAAAAAATCCACAGGCGCCGAGCCGCCGATGGCGTAAATCGCCCTGTCGTAAAGCTCGCTGGCGCCGTCATTGAAAAGCACTTTGATTTTACCGCCCTCGTCAATAAGCTCGTTTATATCCACGCCGAGTTTAAGCACCACGGCGCCGGCGTTCGCGGCACTCTCAATGTCGCTTAAATTCGTGTCATTTAGGCGCGTAAAAGCCTTTTGGCGGTAGCAAAGCGTTACGGCGCAGGACTTTGACAAATCCACAGCGTATTCGGCGGCTGAATTTCCACCGCCCACAATGAGGATTTTCTCGCCGGACTGCACGCTGTTGGCGTTGAAATTCACCACTTTGCCCAAAGAGCTTGGAATTTTATAGCTTGGCTTGTTTGGCTTGCCCATCCTGCCGATAGCGATGACGATATTTTTGCACTCAAAGCCCATTTTAGCGGTGCTGACGATGAAACCATCGCCTTGTTTCCTCACGCTCTCAACCTCGCAGTTTAGCTCAGGCACGATGCCGTGGGCGTTTAGGGCATCTTGCAGGGTTTGCAGGGTGCTTTCCTTCGTGCCGTCCTCAAAGGCGATATGCCCCAAATTCTCGCTCTCGTGTCCCTTGTAAGCCTTATCGACACGCTTGCCGTCCTTGTAAAACACGCGCAGAGTCTGGCAAATCTCGCCGCCCTTTTCAAGCAGCACCACTTCCTTGCCCGCTATCTTGGCTTCCACAGCCGCTGCGATGCCCGCAGGTCCCGCACCCACCACGACTACATC
>CAVJSG010000127.1:0-5888 GCA_963651895.1 Campylobacteraceae bacterium | reverse complement strand
TGAGGAAGTCGTTAATGACTTGGCTTTTGAGGAATTTAAGCTTGGAGAGAAGGTCGAGCTGACGAGCATTAGCGGACAGAATTTGACGCTAATTCGCGTTAAAAAGGGCTTTGTCATAGAAAATGACGAGGAAAAAGCCTTGATGATGGACTTTTTTGGCACTTTTTGTGCGCCTTGCAAAGAGGAAGCGGCGCATTTAACGCGCCTTTGGCAAGACAATGCCGATAAATTCACGCTCATAGGGCTCACGCATTTTGAGGATGTCAGCGACAATTTAGTGCGTGAATTTGCGAGCAATTACGGGGCTTATTATTTTTTAAGCAACGACAAGGCGGCAAATTCACGCATCATCGCGCAGGTTTTGGCTGACATAAATTACCCAAATATGGAGCAGCTGCCCTTTAAAGTGGTGCTTAAAAACGGCGAGTATCAGGCTTTGCAGGACTTTTGGACTAAAAAATCAAGCGTGAATTTTTATCTTGGCAAGGTGCCCACAAACCTTATGCAAGAGGATTTAGAGCGGATTTTAAAGGCTAAAAATGACTAGACAAAACAAGCCCAAAACGAGCACTCACGAGCAAGAAAGCAAGCTAGCCGAGCCTAAAATGTTTAAGCTGCTTTTGCTAAACGATGACATTACCACTATGGATTTTGTTATCGAGGTGCTGATGGGTATCTTTCATTACGATTTTGCCACGGCTAGCCGCATTATGCTTGAAGTGCATCACAACGGCAGCGGGGTTTGTGGCATTTTTACGGAGGAAATCGCGCTCTCAAAACAAAAACAAGTCTCAAAAGCCGCAAAAGAGGCGAATTTCCCACTACAAACAAGGATAGAGGAACAATGAAATACAAAGAGGACTTGCGAAAATACCTCGCAAACGCGCAGCATTTAAGCGCGATAAATCACCACGAATTCATCACCTGCGAGCATTTGCTCTTTGCTTTAAGCAAGCTCAGCCCGGACTTTCACAGCATTTTCAGTGAGTGTGCGGACGGGCAGCTCGAAGTGCTTGAAAACGAGCTAAAAAACCACATAGCCCAAAACAACCAAATTTTAAGCTACGAGGCGCAGCCTATGTTCTCTGTGGTGCTCGATGACATTTTAAATTCACTCGCCAAGGAAAAACGCACCCCGCACGCGCATTTAAAGGTCATAGACTTTTTAGAGGGCGTGAGCAAGGACGAGCGCACCTTTTCAAACGCCTTGCTTAAAAAGCACGTGCTGAATTTAGAAAAAGTGAGGGAAATCAACAAAACCCCAGAGCTGCGCCATTTGCGAAACGCGCAGAATTTAACGGCACTTGCAAAAGAGGGCAAGCTAGACCCTGTCGTGGGGCGCGAATTTGAGTTAAATAGGATGATGCAAATTTTATCCCGCCGCAAGAAAAGCAACCCCATTTTAGTGGGCGAATCAGGCGTGGGAAAAACCGCCATAGTGGATGGCTTGGCTTTGGCAATCGCCCAAAAAAGAGTGCCCAAAGCCTTGCAAAATGCGCAAATTTACGCCTTTGATATGAGCAATTCTCGCTCCGCGCTTAAAGATACCATAAACGAGGTTTTGCAGATGGAGGATGCGATTTTGTTTATTGATGAAATTCACACGCTTGTGGATAAGGACAATCACGAAATTTCAAACGATATGAAGCCCGCCCTGTCAAATGGCACTTTGCGCTGCATAGGCGCGACTACTTTTTTGGAGTATAGAAATAGTTTTGAGAAAAATAAAGGTTTAAGCCGCCGCTTTGCAAAGGTCGATATAGACGAGCCTAGCAAGGATGAGGCTTTGGAGATTTTAAGGGGCATTAAGGGCAAATACGAGCAGCACCACGGCGTGAAATTCAGCGATGAGGTTTTGGAGGGCAGCGTTGAGCTGAGCAAAAAGCTCTTTCAAGATAAATTTCTGCCTGACTCTGCCATCGAGCTAATTGACGAGCTTGGGGCGAGTTTTATCTTTAAAGAGGGCAAGAGCGAGGCGAATTTGCAGGACTTGGAGGAAGTTGCGGCGAGGATGACGCACTCTCATAAAACCTTTGGTTTTGATAAAAGCAAGCTCTTTGAGGACTTGGAGGACAAGTTAAAGGCGCAAATTTTCGGACAGGATGAGGTGATAAAAGCCCTGTGCGGCACGCTTAAACAAAGCTACGCGGGCTTTAAAACCTCAAATTCACCGCGGGGCGTGTTTTTATTTACGGGAAGCAGCGGTGTGGGCAAAACCGAGCTTTGCAGGGTGCTAGCGCAGGCTTTGGGGCTTCATTTTGAACGCTTTGATATGAGCGAATACTACGACAAACACGAGATTTCAAGGTTCATCGGCTCCCCCACAGGCTATGTGGGACACGAGGAAGGGGGCATTCTCACAAACGCAGTGCGCGCAAACCCTTACAGCGTGGTGCTTTTTGATGAGGTAGAAAAGGCAGACCCCAAGGTGAGCAATGTTTTCTTGCAAATTTTCGATGACGCTACGCTTACGGACGGGGCGGGGCTGAAAGCGGATTTTAAAAACACCATCATCGTGATGACTTCAAATTTAGGGCTTAAAGAGAGCAACGAGCTTGGCTTTTTAAGCAAAGAGGGCGCGAAAAGCGAGAACGCCATTAGGGAATTTTTTGCGCCCGAATTCATAAACCGCATCGATAAAATCTTGCATTTTAGGGATTTGAGCGAGGAAAGCCTAGAAAAAATCGTCCAAAAAGAACTCGATTTAATCTCTAAAAATTTAAAAAACATTAGCATCCAAGCGGACGCGCGCGTGAAAAAGCACCTTGTGAAAAAGGTGCAAAAAAAGGAATTTGGCGCAAGGCTTTTAAAACGCATAGTCGCCGAGGAAATCAGCGAAAAATTAAGCGATGAAATCCTTTTTGGGCGGCTTAAAAATGGGGGTGTGGTGAAGTTGAGGCTAAAAAATAACGCCATTGATTTTGTGTTTTAGCCCTAAAATTCACGCTTTACAAAATGAATTTGTATGAAATTTTGCTAGATGCCCCAAAGGACGCACCCGTTTTTTTAAGCGAGAGGCTAGATAAAAAAACCATCTTAGAGGCTTATAAATTCGGGCTTTTCCCTTGGACGAACAAGCCCGTTTCTTGGTGGTGCCCTGACCCGCGGATGATTTTGCTGCCAAGTGAAATTTACAAACAAAAAAGCACTCGCCGCTTTTTAAATCGCTATGAAATCGCCCTTGATACAAATTTCCGCGAGTTAATCACACTTTGTGCGAATTTGCGCGAAAAAACTTGGCTTGATGAGGACTTTGTGCGCGTTTATAGCGAGCTTTTTGACGAGGGCATCGCCCACAGCGTAGAGGTTTATGAAAACGGAGTGCTTGTGGGCGGGCTTTACGGGCTGATTTTGGGGAAGGTGTTTTTTGGCGAGAGTATGGCTAGCCTTGCTAAAAACGCCTCAAAAGTCGCTATGATAGCACTTTGCGAGCTTTTAACGCCTTATGATTTCATAATCGATTGTCAAATCTACAACCCCCATCTAGCCTTTATGGGTGCTAAAAATGTGCCACGCGCCGAATTTTTAAGCATTTTAGAGCAAAAAGTTAGCCAAAAAAGTGGATTTATTAGCTTTAAATCCTTACTTTAAAAGGCTATAATGGTGCGTAAATTTACAAAAAAGGACGCAAAAAATGGCAAATTATCCAAAGGCGATAGGACCTTACAGCGTTTGTGCTGAGGCTGGAAACTTCGTGTTTTGCTCGGGGCAAATCCCGCTAAACCCCGCTACAAACGAGCTTGTGAGCGGAGGCATAGCCGCTCAAACCCGCCAAGTGCTTGAAAATATGCGCGCCATCCTTGCCGAAAAGGGCTTAAATTTGGGCAATGTCATTAAGACGACCGTGTTTTTAGCCGATATGGGCGACTTCGCGGCGATGAATGAAATCTATGCGCAGTTTTTTACGCCGCCCTACCCAGCCCGCTCCGCCATCGCCGTCAAAGCCCTACCAAAAGGGGCTTTGGTGGAAATCGAAGTCATCGCAGCGAGGGTGTAAAAATTATCCTATTTTGGATACAAAATTTTGTAAAATTTGTTTCATAAAACGCACAAATTTATGCTAAAATTCACGCACAAAATGCGTTTTTTAGTAAAATTTAAGTTTCATTGCAAAGAGCCTTGAAAAGCCGCTTAAATCACGCAAAAGGCGCATTAAATTCACCAAAAAGGAGCTACAATGGCTTACAGAATCGAACACGACACTATGGGCGAGGTAAGGGTGCCTGATGAGAAGTTTTGGGGGGCGCAGACTCAGCGCAGCTTTGAGAATTTCAAAATCGGCATTGAAAAGATGCCGCGCGTGCTGATTTACGCGTTTGCGAACCTCAAAAAGGCTTGCGCCATCGTCAATGAGCGCCTTGGCAACGGGCTTGATAAAGAGCGCAAGGACGCTATCGTCAAGGCTTGCGATGAGGTGCTTGCGGGCGCGCTAGATGATAATTTCCCGCTTGCGATTTGGCAAACGGGCAGCGGCACGCAGAGCAATATGAATGTCAATGAAGTCATCGCAAACAAAGCCACGCAGCTGCTTGGCAAGGATTTTCGCAAGGAAAAATTCGTCCATCCCAACGACCACGTGAACCGCGGACAAAGCTCCAATGACACCTTCCCCACGGCGATGAGCGTGGTGGCTGTGGAGCAGGTTGAAAAGAAGCTAGTGCCAGCACTTGACGAGCTTATTTCGTCTTTCAAAAAGAAAGTCGCTGAATTTAAGGACATCATCAAAAGTGGGCGAACGCACTTGCAGGACGCCACTCCGCTGACTTTGGGACAGGAATTTAGCGGCTATTTGTCGATGCTTGAACACAGCCGAGAGCAAATTCTAGCGAGTCTGCCGACTTTGCGCGAGCTTGCTATAGGCGGCACTGCGGTGGGCACGGGGCTCAACGCCCCTGCGAATTTCAGCGAGGAGGTTAGCAAGGAGCTTACAAGGCTTACCGGCGTGAAATTCGTGGCGAGTCCTAATAAATTTCACGCGCTAACCAGCCACGATGCGATGGTTTTCACGCACGGCGCGATGAAGGGCTTGGCGGCGAATTTGATGAAAATCGCAAACGACATCAGGTGGCTTGCCAGCGGTCCTCGCTGCGGGCTTGGGGAGCTGAACATCCCTGAAAATGAGCCCGGCAGCTCGATAATGCCCGGCAAGGTAAATCCCACGCAGTGCGAGGCTGTAACGATGGTGGCGGTGCAGGTTTTTGGAAATGACGCTGCGGTGGGCTTTGGCGCCTCGCAAGGCAACTTTGAGCTCAATGTTTTCAAGCCTGTCATCATTTACAATTTCTTGCAAAGCCTTGATTTGCTAGCCGATGCGATGCACTCATTTAACATCCACTGCGTGCAGGGCATCAGCGCGAATGAGGAGCGCATAAACTACTATCTAAACAACTCTTTGATGTTAGTAACCGCGCTGAATCCCCACATAGGCTATGAAAACGCGGCAAAAATCGCCAAAAACGCCCACAAAAAGGGCATTTCGCTAAAAGAGTCCGCTATGGAGCTTGGATTAGTCAGCGAAAAGGACTACGACAAATTCGTAGTTCCGGGGGATATGATACATCCATTACGGAAAACTGAGCGCTGAAAACGGAGGACGGAATTTCTGTGAATTTGCGGATTTGCGGCGAGAATTCACGCTTTTGGGCTGAAATTTGCGAAAATTTGTGAATTTTGGCATTAAAGGCGTGAATTTTATAGAAATTTGCGCAAATGCCTAACCATTTAATAAATATAAAAAAAGCACAAGGAATTTGTCATTGCGAGCGAAAATGAGCATTGGCGAGTTTTCGCGTGGCAATCCGCATTCTAAAAAGCTGTTAAATTTACCATTTTAAAAATATTGATTAAATTTAAAATGGTTAGGGCTAACAGCTGGCAAAGTATTGATT